>NZ_JBGCCT010000015.1 GCF_041260665.1 Catenulispora sp. GP43
CCCGCCCGCCGGCCCCCCCCCCCGCCCGCCGCGGCCCCCCCCCCGGCCGGGGGGCCCCCCCCCCCCCCCCCCCCGCGGGGGGGGGGGGGGGGGGGCGGCCCCCCCCCCCCCCGCTCTGTGTGCGTCGTCATCGCTGGGACGTCCCGTACTGCCTTAGTTGCTGGCCGTCGCGACGGCCTGGATCTGGTCCAGGACGCCCTTCGGGTCGGAGGTCACGGCCTTGCCGACGATGTCCTTGACCTTCTGCGAGGCCGGGTCCCAGTTCGGGTCCGAGCTCGGGTACCAGGCGGCCGAGGGCAGCGCGTCGATGAACGGCTTCAGGGTCGGGTTCGAGCCGGACAGGTCGCTGGCCGCGTCCTGGGTGGCCGGCAGCAGGTCGTACTCGTTGTCGAACTGCTCCTGGTACTTCTTCTGCAGCGCGAAGTCGAGGAACTCGCCGATCGCGGTCTTGTGGTCCGAGTGGGTGTTGAAGGCCTCGATGAAGTCGGCGACACCCAGCGGGGAGGACACCGGGCCGGACTTGCCGGGGATCTGCGCGGACTTCCAGTTGTCGCCGATGTTGCCCTCCTTGAGGATCGGCACCAGCGCCGGGGAGCCGTTCAGCATGCCGATGTTGCCGGCCGCGAAGTCCTTCCACAGGTCCGTGCGGTCCTTGGTGCCCGGGTCCGGCTCGGTCAGGCCGGGCTTGACCAGGTTGTCGGTCAGCCACTGGAAGGTCTGGACGTTGGCCGGCGAGTTGATCGCCCACTTGCCGGAGGAGTCCTTGTAACCGCCGCCGTTGCCCAGGGTCCACAGGTAGGTCTCGGCCTGCGCCTCCTCCGAGCCCAGCGGGAGGCCGTAGCCGGTCTTGCCCAGCGCCTTGATCTTGGCGGCGTCGGCCGCCACGTCGGCCCAGGTCTGCGGCGCGGCGGTGATGCCGGCCTGCTGGAACAGCTGCGTGTTGTAGAAGAACGCGCGGGTGGAGGTGGTGAACGGTATGCCGTACTGCGCCTGGCTGCCGTCCTGGCCCTTGGTCTGGCCGAGCTGGGCCACGTGCGGGATCAGGTTGGACAGGGTCGACGGGGAGACGATGTCCGAGGCCTTGTAGAGCAGGCCCTGCGCCGCGACGTCGGCGTAGCCGCCGCCCTCGAACAGGTCCGGCGCGTCGTTGTTCTGCAGCGCCGTGGTCAGCTTGGTGGCCAGGTTGTCCCAGGTCGCCATCTCCAGGTTGACCTTGACGTTCGGGTACTTGGCCTGGAAGTCGTTGATGATCTGAGTCCAGTACAGCTTGGTGTCGTCCTTGTCGGTGCTGCCGTAGTTCGGGGCGAGCAGCGTGATCGTCACCGGCTTGGAGGAGCTGCCGCCGGAGGACGAGGACGAGCTGGAAGAGGACTTGCTGGACGAGCACGCCGACAGGGCGAGAGCCGCGGCCAGACCGGTCGCGGCGATAGTGACGAGACGCTTCACCTGGGATCCACCTTTGTAGGAAGGGTGAGGGTTGGGGACTTCAGGTCGTGACGCTGGGACACGCTAATCACCTTTGGCCCGGCGGTATAGACCAGAGGAGCCTCAGGTATAGACCAGTTATCGAACCGTCATCTCGGGATCCCCTCAAAAGCGGACATAGTCGGGCGTAATCAAGCCCTTGAAAGCGTCTTCACGATGAACCGCTGTTGAGCCGCAGATGTTGGCCGGGCGCTCCGGCGCGGTCTCCCGCGCCGGCGAAGGACGCCGCCGGTGTGACCGGATCGTTCCGTATCGAGGCCGGAACGGGTCTGCCGTCCGCCGGCCCGGGCGCCGATCATGGAGGCATGACACAGCGAGCCCTCATCATCATCGACGTCCAGGAGTCCTTCCGCGCCCGCCCGATCTGGCGGCTGATCGACAACCCGGACATCGCCGACGACGTCAACCGCCTCGTGGACCACGCCCGCGCCAACGACGACCTGGTGGTCTGGGTCCTGCACGAGGAGCCGGGCAGCGGCACCGCCTTCGACCCGGCCTCCGGGCACGTCCGCTACCTGGACGGCCTGCGCGAGCCGGCCGCCGGCGACATCGAGGTCCGCAAGACCTCGCACAACGCGTTCACCACCACCAACCTGCAGCAGCGGCTCACCGAGCACGGCGTGACCGAGCTGGCGATCTGCGGCATCCGCACCGAGCAGTGCTGCGAGACCACCGCGCGGGTCGGCTCCGACCTGGGCTACCAGGTGACGTTCGTGGTGGACGCGACCGCGACCAACCCGATCCCGCACCCGGACGGGCCGCAGGACCCGACCCCCGAGGAGTTGGAGGCCGACCCGCGCGCGCTGCCGGCCGCGGCCGTCGTGGAGCGCACCGTCTTCGCGTTGGCGCACCGCTTCGCGACCATCGCGACGGTGGACGGCGTGGTCGGCGCGGTCGGCGCGGTCGGCGCGGGCACCGCGGCCGCGGTCCCGGTAGGCTGACCGGATTGTGAGGGTCGTCTTCCTGCTCATCCCGCGCCTGCACCTGTTGGACCTGTCGGGTCCGGCGCAGGCCTTCTCCACCGCGGACGATTGCGGCTACCCGTACGAGCTGCGGTACTACGCCGAGCAGGAGGACATCGTCAGCGCGCAGGGCGTCCGGCTGCGCGCCGAGACCGAGTGGCCCGGCGCCGGCCCGGAGGACCTGGTCGTGGTCCCGGGCTGGCGCTCGCCCAGCCTCAAGGGCAGCCCGCGCCCGGGACGGGAGCTGCTGCGCCGGCTGGCCGAGCACCACGCCGCCGGCGGCACCGTGGCCAGCGTCTGCTCCGGCGCCGAGGTGCTGGGCCAGGCCGGGCTGCTGGACGACCGGCGCTGCACGACGCACCACGATCTGCAGGACGAACTCGCCGCGCGCTACCCGCGGGCCCGGGTCGAACGCGACGTGGTCTACGTGACCGACCACCGGGTGGTGACCTCGGCCGGCATCGCCAGCGGCATCGATCTGGCGCTGCACCTGGTGGCCGAGCGCCACGGCCCGGCCGCCGCGGCCAAGATCGCCCGCGAGATGGTGGTGTACGCGCGCCGCTCCGGCGAGGAGTCCCAGGACAGTGCGATGCTGCGGCACCGCTGGCATCTGCGCGACGCGGTGCACCGCGCGCAGGACCGGATCGACGCGGCCTACGCCGAGCCGTTGCGGCTGGCGGATCTGGCGCGCGCCGGCGGCGTCAGCGAGCGTACTTTGACGCGGCAATTCGTGGAGAGCACAGGCATGACTCCGTTGCGTTACCAGCAAACGCTGCGGGTGGAGCGCGCCGAGAATCTGATCGGGCACGGCGCGACGGTCGAGGCGGCCGCGCGCGCTGTGGGCTTCGCCGATGCCCGTATGCTGCGCCGACTGCGTTCGCGCGTGATGTAGGACACGCCGTTTCACCCATTTTCATCGCAACCGCGTACCCCGGTGTAAGCGTCTGAGGACCGGCGGGCAATTCCAGCAAGCTGGCGGTGGCCATCAATGAATGGCCATACTCTGAGGCTGGATCGGGGACCGGAGCGAGAGGATTGTGGATGACACCGGCACCGACGGGAAGGACCGGCGACGGCTATCCGGGACGCGGGGTACCTCCGCGGCCGGACCGGCCGCAGGGACCGCCCCGCAGCCGTGACGTACCGCGTCCCCGGCCCCCTCAGGACCCGCGCCAGGGCCCTCCGGCCGAGCCGCGGACGCCGTGGGACGACTACAACCAGGCTCCGCAGTACCCGCAGGGCCGGGACCCGCGGGCCGGGCAGCAGCCGCCGCAGCGTGATCCGCGCGATCCGAGCTACCAGCAGCGCGATCCTCGTGATCCCGGCTACCAGCAGCGCGATCCCCGCGATCCTCGCGACCCGAGCTACCAGCAGCGGCCGGAGCACCCGCGTAACGGCTACCCGCAGCCGGGCCAGCCGCCGGCCCCGGGCCGCCAGCAGGCCGGCCGTCAGCAGCAGGCGCCGAGCTACCAGCAGAGCCCGAGCTACCAGCGCGTGGACCGGGCGGCGCAGGACATAGGCTCGCTGGACGAGACCCACATCCCGCGCGGCACGCGGCGCCGGATCCCTCAAAACCCTGAGGAACTCCGTCACCCTGAGGATCTTCATCCGGCGGAGTACTCCTCGAGCCACCAGGACGGCTACGGCCCCGACGGCTACGACGAAGACGGCTTCGGCCCCGACGGCGAGGACGAGGACGACCTCGCGGAGTCCGGCGAGCGCGGGGGCCGCGGCCGCCGGCGGGCCGGCTCGCGCCGCAAGGACCGGCTGACCCCGGCCCAGCGCCGCCGCCGGAAACTCATATTCCGGGGCGTGGCCGGCGTCATGGCCATATTCCTGTTCCTGACCAGCTACTCGCTCTACGGCGCGCTGAGCGCCCCGGGCAACATGAGCAACCAGGCGCGGATCGCGGAGTGGGCCCGCGGGAAGGGCATGGGCTTCGCCGTGTCCTGGATGGAGAACCAGCAGTACCAGAACAACAAGCCCAAGACCGGCGGCAACCTGTCCCCGCAGCAGCTGGCCGACCTGGCCCCGCCGTCGGCGACGCCGACGCTGGCCAAGAACGACCACCTGCTGCCGCCCATGAAGCCGTTCGTGCCGAACCCGGCGCCCGGCGAGGGCGACTGGCAGCCGGCGGTGGTGCTGAACGGCGCCCCGGTGATCCAGATCGCGAAGCTGCGCTCGGACCCGCAGCACCTGGAGTACCTGTCGGCGGTGGCGTGGATGGACCAGAAGCACGCCAGCTTCATCCTGCACCCCGGCTCCCAGCAGCCCGGCACGTCCGGCTACAGCCAGACCGACCACCTGGCCGGCGACCAGCTCAAGAACCTGATCGCGACGTGGAACGGCGCCTTCCTGCTGAACCCGAACGACGCGCACGGCGGCTTCTACCTCAACGGCAAGACCTACGGCACCCTGATGCCGGGCGCGGCCTCGGAGGTGTTCTACAAGGACGGCACGATGAACGTCGGGTCCTGGAACTCCGGCGCGGGCTTCCAGATGGACCCGAACGTGGTCGGCGTCCGGCAGAACCTGCAGCTGCTGGTGGACAACGGCCAGATCAACCCGCAGGTGAACAGCGACGACAAGAAGCTGTGGGGCGTGACCATCAAGAACGCGTACTTCGTGTGGCGCTCCGGGATCGGCATCACCGCCGACGGCAGCATCGTCTACGCGATGGGCCCGGCGCTGTCCGTGCCGACCCTGGCCGAGCTGTTGCAGCGGGCCGGCGCGGTCCGGGGGATGGAGCTGGACATCAACCCGGAGTGGGTGTCCTACATGACCTACGACGGCAGTAAGGACCCGACGAACCCGGTCCCGACGAAGCTGCTGGACTTCGCCCGCACCGGGCAGCGGTACTTCTCCACCGAGGAGCGCGACTTCGTGGCCGTATACAGCCGTTAACCCAAAGGTCTCTCGCTCTCACGCTCCCCTGTCGCTACCTTGGTTCGGTAGCGAGAGGGGAGCGCTGTTTTCCATGAACGGGACCGTTTTCGGGATCATCCTGATCGTGCTCGCGGCGGCCGGAGGGGCCGCTTTGTGGGTGGACACCATCCGCAAGCGCGACAAGCAATAGTCGGCTGGAGCTCAGTACCCGCCGCCACCGCCACCAGAACTGGAACTCGGAGGACTGCTCGGGTTGGACGGCATCGAGCCGGGTGCTCCGGCTCCGACGGCCAGGGCCGGGGTGGCGACGTACCAAGTGCCACCGCTGCCCTCGCCGTTCGCCTGGCCGGCAGCGCTGTCACCGGTGTACTCGTACAGCGGGTGGCCGTTGTAGACGACCTGGCCGTTCGAGACGGTCAGCTTGCCGGTGACGGTGGTGGCCGCGCTCGGAGTGGCGGCCTTCAGTCCCGGCCAGACCGCGGCGCAGCTGCCCGTGCACGTCGGCATGCCGCCGGCGGTGTCCGGGGTGAAGTAGTAGAGCGTGTGGCCGTCCGGTGCGGTGAGGACCACGGTCTGCGTCCCGTTGACGCCGACCGTGGCGCTGTTCACCGTGGTGCCCGTGGTGCTGGACATGCTCGGCGGGGTGGACGGCGTGCTCGAGGCCGAGGAACTCTTGCCGGACGACGACGAGCAGGCCGAGGCCAGTGCCAGCAGCGCCACCGCCGACACCGCCCCGGCGACACGCGCGGTGCGGGGGATACCCGGCTTGACCATGATCGTGCCTCCTTACGGCAGGTGGAGGTTTCGAACCTCCACTTTTGGCACGTATCGGGGGCCGTCGTGGTTCGGCCGGGCTCCCCGCGCTCCCGCGCGGGCCGGCCGGCTCAGTCGAGCTGGATCAGCGTCAGCGTGGTCCACACCCCGACGTGGATCCGGTACCCGGCCTCGACCGGGAACGCCTGGTTCGCCGGGATCGGGGCGGTGTCGTCGTTGAGCACGGTGCCGTTCATCGACTCCAGGTCCACCACCTGCCAGCCGCCGTCCGGGCGGTGCTGGAGCACCGCGTGCAGATGCGACACCCCCGGGTCGGTCGGCGGGCCGGTCAGGTCGATGTCCACGGTGCCGCGCTTGCCCGTGCGGCCGATGCGCACCGTGTCGCCCTTGAGCTCGAACTGGCGCTCCGGACAGTACGGCGGGAAGGGGTAGGCGTTGGGGTCGATCTCGCCCTCGGCGACCACGGCGTCGTAGTACGCGCGGTCGGCGCTGGCGATCGCGATCCACTGCGCAGTGCTCCCGGAGGCGGCGCCGCCGATACCGGTCGGATCGGACGTGACAGTCCGGGCCAGCGGGTCGGAGTCCGGGTCGGTCTGCGGACCGGGGTTCACCGGGCCGCCGGTCTGGCTGGAGCCGGACCGGCCCGATCCGGTCTGGCCCGAGTTGCTCTGGCCGGAGCCGGTCTGTCCAGATCCGGTCTGCGCCGAGCCGTTCTGGCCCGAGCCGCTGCGCAGGCGCTCCGCCTCCCGCTGCTCGGCCTCGCGCTGTTCGGCCTCCCGCTGCGCCTTCTCCGCCTTGCGCAGCTCGGCCTCGATGTCCAGCTGCGGCTGGTCGACCGTCTTGCCGGTCTGCTCGTCGGCGAAGTTGAACCCGCAGCCCTCGCAGAAGGTGTCGCCTGCCTGCCTGGGCAGCAGGCAGTTCGGGCACGGCTCGCCGGCCGAGCCGTAGTTCGGCGCGCCGCCGCCGCTCGGGGACGAACCCCCGGCCGCGTGCGCCGGCGTGCCGATCGACAGGCCGCACTCGTCGCAGTAGTCGGTCGCGACCGACTGGTGTCCGTCCGGACACTGGGCCATCATCGTCCACCCGCCTCAACGCCGGCCGCGGCACGCCGCCGCGGCTTGTCCACCGTCGCCATCCTCAGCACCCCCGCCAGATCTCAGTTCCGCTTGGCGCGCACGGTCTTGGTGGAGTCCACCTCGAGCTCCATCGCGTCGCCCTTGTCCACCTTGGCCTTGGCCCGCACCTTGGACGTGGCCGGGTCGACCTCGGTCACCTTGCGCAGCATCTTCACGGTGTCCTCGTGCCCGGACTCCACCGCCAGGTCCATGGCGCGGCCCAGGCGCGCGGTGGCGGTGTCCAGGTCTCCGGCGGCCTGGGCGTCCAGGCCCTCCTGGATGGCCGAGGCCATCTCGGCCTGGCCGGTGTAGTGCGCCACCCGGCCGTTGATGCGGGTGGACAGGTCGGTGTCCTCGGTCCACACCGCGCGGATCTTGCCCTCGCCCAACAGCGTGGCGCCGCCGGCGTCCTTGGCCACCAGCTGCACCCGGCCGGCCAGCTTCTCCTGGCCGATGTTGCCCGGCTCGACCTCGACGCAGACGTGGTACTCGCGCGTCTCCGCGCCCCACGCGCCGGTCGGGTAGTCGCCGGTGAGCGGGTTGTCGCCGGGCACGCGCATCCCGGACAGGTCCGCCAGGTTCGGGCTGACCTGCTTGACGTAGCGGACGGTCGCGCCCTTGGGCGCCCACAGCCGCAGCGCGACGTCGGCGACCTCCTTGCCCATGGAGTTGACCATCATCTCGCGGAAGTCGTCGGCCAGCTTGGCCGGCTCGCGGATGATGCCCACGGTGCCCAGCAGCGCGTCGGCGATCTTGCGCAGCTCCTTGGGCTCCCAGTCCTCGCCGATGCCGCGGCAGTCGGCGGTGAAGTTGCCGACGCTGGACTGAATGGCGCGCGCCAGGTCCGCCGGCGTCTCGGACTCGTCCTTGCCGTCGGTGAGCAGGATCGCGTGCTTGATCGCGTGCGGGTGGGTGTCGAAGATCCGGCCGGCCTGGGCCAGCCAGCGGCCCATCGCGGTGCCGCCGTTGGCGTGCAGGCGCCCGACCGCGTCCTTGGCCGCGGCGCGGCTCTGGTAGTCGGCGCGCAGCAGCTGCCCGCCGGTCGGGTAGACCACGCGCGCGCCCTCGGTGCCGGCCACCACCGCGAAGTAGGCGCCGTCGCTCAGGGTGTCGATGGCGACCTTGGTGGCCTCCTTGGCCGCCATCATCTTGGTCCGCGGGTAGTCCATGGACCCCGAGCAGTCGATGATGATGACCTCGACGTTCTCCGTGCCCGAGGCCGGAGCCCCGTAGGAGGCCGCGGCCGGGGCCGGTGCTCCCCCGGCCGCCGCGGTCGCGGTCAGCGTGACCACCGCGTGCACCTCACGCGCGCCGGCGGCCAGGAACTCGTTCTGGTTGATCTCGAAGGCGAAGTCTGGGTACTGGCTCATGGCTGCTGACATGCTCCTGTCATGCGGACGGTTCGGCGGGTGCCTGAACCGGATAGGGAACGAGTACGGCGGTGATGTTGTCGTGGCCGCCGGAGTCCAGGGCCTTCTTGACCAGCCGCGCCGCCGCGCCGAACGGGTCCGTCAGCGCCTCGGGCAGCGCGAGCCCGGCCAGGTCCACGGCCTTCTCCACGTAGTTCCACAGGCCGTCGCTGCACACCAGGACGGCGCCGGGCCCGTCCGGGGTGAAGCGCGCCAGGTGCGGTTCGGGGGTGCCGGAGTCGGCGCCGAGCCAGGCCTCGATGGCGTGCGAGCCCTCCTCGGCGTCGTCCTTGGTCAGCGCGCGGGAGGTGCCGCGCTCGTCGAGCCAGTAGGCGCGGCTGTCGCCGAGCCAGGCCACCGTCACCTCCTGCCCGACGATCGCCGAGACGTAGGTACAGGCCGGCGGGTTGCCGTGGTCGGCGTCGCGGGCCAGGTCGGCGACCGCGCGGTCGGCGTCGGCGACGGCGTAGCGGGAGATCAGGCGCAGGTCCGCGGGCAGCGGTCCCGAAGCCGCCGGCACGCCGGGACCCTCGGGGCTCTCGGGGACCTCGGGGACCTCGGGGCCCTTGCGGCCCTCGCGGCCCTCGGGGTCGTCGGCCGGGACCTGCGGCACCGTGGCCATCACCGCGGTCTCGACCGGTTCGCTGTGCGCGTAGCGCGGCGCGGACCCGCCGGCCGGCTCCGGCAGGCCGGCCGCGATCGCGGTCAGCAGCAGCTTGGCGGCGGCCGAGACCGCCGCGGCCGAGGCCTCGTCGGGCCGCTCGGAGGTGGAGACCCCGTCGCAGACCACGGCGACCACCAGGTTCTCGCCGTCCAGCCCGAGGGCCGGGCGCAGCGCCATGGAGTCCTCGTTGCGGTGGTGGCGAAGGCCGCGGTCGCTGATGCCGGCCACGATCGTGAGATCCACCTCCATCCGGTCGCGGCGCCGCGGCTGCAGGTCCCCGCAGTCGGTGCAGTAGCCCTCGTCGTCGATCTCGGTGCCGCCGCAGGAGACGCACGGCTTGGGGCCGAGGTACTCCGAGGGCTCCTCGTCCCCGGTCCGCGGCTCGTCCACGCCGTAACCGCAGCCCTCGCAGAACCGGGCGCCGGCCTCCATCACCAGGTCCGTGGCCCCGCAGTTGGGACACGTCAGCTGCAACGGCATGGCGGGCTCCGCCTCTCTGGACTCTGGGGAGGCCGACGGCACGCCCGGGAGGCTCCCCAGGGCGGCCGCGGCGGCGGTCTCGATCGTCACGTCAGCGTCCTGGGCCGCACGGCGTTCGCCTGGTCGACCAGCTCGACGCGCTTGGCCCGGTCGGTGGCCAGCCGGGCCAGCGAGCGGTACGCGTGCTCCATGCCCTCGCGCAGCGAGCGGTCGTCGACCTTGCGGTCGATCAGCTTCTGCCCGGGGCGCAGGTCGGCCGGGGTCTGGACGCCCAGGCGCGTCCCGGCGGCGCTGAACACGTCCAGCGCCAGCCAGTTCGCGTGCTCGGGGTCCAGCCGGGCGGCCAGCCAGGCGTAGCGCAGGTCGATGTCGGCCAGGTCGGCGCCGGTCAGGTCGCGGTCCCGGTCCACCAGCAGGGCGCGCAGCGCGGCCTCGGCGGCGGCGGTGTGGTGGGTGGAGGTCTGCGGCACGGCGCCGAAGGCGCGCACCGCCGCGTCCCGCTGCCCGGTCTGCAGCAGCGCGCGGGCCAGGCCGAAGGCAGCGCTGACATAGCCGGGGTCGGTCCGCCAGACCATGTCGTAGTAGCGGCTCGCGGTGGCGTAGTCCTGCTGCAGCTCGGCGCAGGCGGCCAGGGCCAGCTTCGGCGCCGCCTCACCGGGCAGCGCGTCGTAGACCGCCATGAACATGCGCGCCGCCTCGCCGGTCCGGCCGGCGGCGAGCTGGATCAGGCCGCGGTACCAGAAGGTGCGCCAGTCGCCGCCGTTGGCGTTCTCGAAGTCGTCCAGGCGCTGGGTGGCCACGGTGAAGTCGCCCTCCGCGGTGGCGACCAGCACCAGGCGCAGCTGGATCTCCTGGGAGGCGGCCGACAGCGGCGAGCTCTCCAGGGCGAACCGCTGCTCGACCAGATCCACCGCGCCCAGGCCCGCCAGCAACTGCGCGCCGGCGTCCTCGCGGTCCACCAGCGGCACCGGCAGCGCCCGCACCACCTCGCGCACGTCCGGGACCGACGCGGTGGTGCTCGGGACCCGGACCTCGGGCCCGAACATCACCGAGGCGCCGGGGTGCGGCTTGTCCTCCTCCAGCGACAGCACCTCGCGCAGCACCGCGGTCAGCTGCTGCGCCATCTGCTCGGCCGAGCCGAAGCGCATCGCCGGGTCCTGGTCGGTGGCGCGCTGCAGCAGCTTGTAGAACGACTCGTGCCGGCCGAACAGCGGCACCTCGGCCGGCGTGGGCAGTTTGTTCAGATAGGTGGTCTGGTAGGTCCGGGAGTCCAGCGAGGTCAGCACGGCCAGCGTGCGGCCGACGGTGTACAGGTCGGACTCGACCGTCGGGCCCTCCTCGGCGATCTCCGGGGCCTGGTAGCCCTTGGTGCCGTAGATCGCGGAGTCCTCGTCGTCCATCCGGATCACGCCGCCCATGTCGATGAGCTTGAGCTGCTCCTCGTCCTGGATGATGTTGTCCGGCTTGAAGTCGTTGTAGACCAGGCCCAGGCTGTGCAGGTAGCCGAAGGCGGGCAGGATCTCGATCGCGTAGGCGATGGCCTGCGCCACCGGCAGCGGGCCCGCCTGCCCGGCCGGGTCGCGGTAGTCGGCCCGGATCTGCTTCAGGGAGCTGCCGCCGACGTACTCCATGACGATGTAGCCCACCGGGGCGCCGGTGGCGGCGTCCGGGTGCTGCACGAAGTTCAGGATCTGCACGATCGAGGGGTGCTTCACCTCGGCCAGGAACCGGCGCTCGGCGGCCGCGGCGGCCATCGCGTCGGCGTCGCCGGAGTCCAGCAGGCCCTTGAGCACCACCCAGCGGTCGGAGACGTTCTCGTCCTTGGCCAGGTAGATCCAGCCCAGACCGCCGTGCGCGATGCAGCCCAGGATCGCGTACTGCCCGACCTTGTCGCCGGGCTTCAGCTTGGGCTCGAAGGAGAACGCGGTCCGGCACTTGCGGCAGAAGCCCTCGGTGCGCCCCGGGTTGCCGTCCCGGCCCCGGCCCACCGGCGCCGAGCAGTTGGAGCAGAACCGCTTCCCCTCCGGCACCTGCGGGTTGACCATGATCTCGGTCATCGGGTCCTTGGCCGGGACCGGCGGCACCTCGATCAGCCCGGCGCCGAGGTTGCCGCGGCGCGAGCGGCCGGTGCTGCCGCCGCGCGAGCCGCGGGTGCGGCTGGACACCGAGGTGGAGTTGCGGCTGGAGGCCGACGTGGACGTGGAGCGCGTGGCGCTGGTGCGCGTGGAGTTCGCGGTGCGCGACGAGGCCTGGCCGGCCCCGGCGCGCGGTGCTGCCGGCCGCGCCGCCGCCGGAGCGGCGGCGGTGCCGCAGGTGTCGCAGTAGCCGTCGGCGTCGATGGTCCCGTCGCAGCCCGGCTCAAGACAGGCGGTCACTGGTCTTTCCCTCTCCCCTGTAGAACTCTCGTGGAGCCCTGTGTGAAGTCCTGTACCGATCCTCGGTGGCCCTGGTCGTCCTCGACATCAGTGGACACCAGACCTATGACATGCTCGGCAGCGACGCCCCCACGGCTGCCTGGTAGTGGCGGACGGCGGCCTCGGCGCCGCGCAGGTCGCACGGCGCGGACCACAGCAGGTCCCGCGCCAGCCCGTGCGCGGCGGTCAGCGCCGGGGTCTCGGCGATCCCGTGGCGGGCGGCGCGCGCCCGGTAGGCCTCCAGCAGCCCGCGCAGCTCGTCGCGCCGGTCCAGCGGCGCCCGGATCTCGCCGACCCGCTTCTGGGCGTTCTCCAGGATCACGCTGCTGTTCTTCTCCAGAGCCGACAGGTTCCGTCCGAGCAACGTCCAGGACTGCCCGGACCGTTCCCGCAGCAGTTCGTCGACCTTGCCCCGAAGGTGCGCCGCGGCCGCCGAGGCCGGCGGCAGCTTCGGCGCGGTGATCTTCTCCCGCACCTCGGCCCGCACCCGCTCGGCCTCGGCCTCGGCCCCGGCGATCAGCGCTATGACGTCCTGGACGGCGGCCAGCCGCTGGTCGAACTCGGTCCGGGCGGCCAGCGCCTGGTCCAGCTCGGTCTGCACCCCGGCCAGCTCGGCGAGCAGCCGCGCCACCCGGGCCGGGGTGTCCGTCCCGCCGGCCACCATGCCGAGCGGGTCGGACAGCGCCCGGCGCCGCAGGTCCGAGGTCTGGGCCTGGATCCCGGCCAACCGGTCGAAGACCGGATCGGCGCTCACGCCGACCCGGTCGGCGGTGCCGCGCGCGGCCCGGGCCCGGGCCTGGAGCTCGTCCAGCGGCTCCAGCAGCCGGTTCCAGGCGTTCTCGGCGTCCACCGCGACCCGCTTGACCACGTCGTAGGTCCGGGTCATGGACTCCACGGCCTCGTCCAGGGTCAGCAGGTCCTGGGTGCTGGCCGGGTCCAGCAGCCCGCGCCGCTCGAACGGCACGGCCTGCCGGGGCAGCGCCACCGAGCGGCCGGTGAGCAGGTCGGCCATGGCCGCCAGCTCCCGGTCCCCCAGCCGGGTCTTCGGGCCGCCGCGCATCGCCACGACCCGGTCGAGCACCTTCTGGTACGCCTCGAAGACCGTCCACAGCCCGGCCAGTTCGGCCGAGGCCTTGCCCCAGGCCTGAGCCGTGGCACCGGACAGCTGCGCGCCGTCCAGCAGCCGCCGGCCCGGATGGTCGTCCAGTTCCAGCAGACCCGCCGAAACCCCCGAGCGCTCCTGGGCGCGGCGGTCGATCGCGGCGTCGATCGCCTGCCGGGTCCACATGGTCGTCACGGCCGTGCTCTTGCTCCCCCCGTGCCCGTCTGCCTGGAGTCCTTGGTCCGTTCCATCAGATCAGCCACCCAGAGGGTACTGCGCGGGGATCTCCGGAAGGGATGTCGGTGCAGAACCCAAATCCTTTGCAAACAGTGAGCGCCAGCCGTTCGGACCGGTGTCCTGGATCAGGTTCGTCAGGGCGGTGTTCACGAACGGCGTCAGGTCGTTCGGCGGACTGGTGTAGTTCGTGACGATGCCGTAGGGCTGGGACTCTCCGGCCGGCGCGGTGGTCATCGCGACATGCGGGTCCTGACTCTCCATGCCGCGCAGCAGGGCGTCGTCGGTGTAGACCGCGCCGACCTCGTCTTGTTGCAAGTCTGCGAGGCAGTCCAGCGCGTTGGGCACCTGGAAGGCCGCATCGTCGCCGAGGGTCTTCTTGATCTCGGCGACCGGAGTGGAGTTCAGCGTCGCGCAGACCTTGGTGCCGGTGCCCTTCAGCTGGGCCAGCGACGTGCTGCGCGGTTTGCCGTCGTCGCCGCGCGCCATCAGGAGCTTCAGCTCGGCGGTGTAGTAGGGGTTGGAGAAGTTCATGCGCTCCGCGCCCTCCATCCGCGCGCAGGTGATGGTCGTGGTCTGCACCACCAGGTCCACGTTGCCGGAGTGCAGCTGCGCGTACTCGCCGGTCTTGGGGTCGGCGAGGGTGACCACGCGGAACTGGATGTGGCCGTCGGAGCCGAAGATGGCGCGCGCCATCGCCCGGGCGATGTCGACGTCGAAACCCTGCGGGTTGTTGTCGTGCTGCGGGTCGTAGCCGAACAGCTCGGTGTTCAGGTCGATGCCGGCGATCAGGAAGCCGCGCTTGCGGATCTTGTCGAGGGTGCCGCCGGCCGTGACCGCGTCGTTCGGTCCGGGCAGCGACCCGTTCCAGACGGCCGAGGTGGCCTCCGGCCCGCAGGGGGTCGGCGGGGTCTTCGGGGTGTTCGGCAGGGCGCCCGGGCCGATGCCCTGGCCGGCCCGGGGTTCGATGGCGCTGGACGAGGCACCCTTGGTGCTGCTGCACGCCGCGGTCAGCCCGACGGCCGCCACGAGCGCCGCGGCGCCCCAGATCCGCATGCTGACGTGCTTGCCGTTCTTGCTGGTCATCCCCGCCCCCTCAGTGGTATTCCGCGATCCGGCGGCCCAGGCCCCGGACCACCGCCCCGGCCATCGCCAAAGCCAGTACCCCCAGGCCGATCTCCAATCCGGCCAGCGCCCCGGCGCCGTCGGCGGCCTCGGAGGTGAAGGAGGCCTCGGCGTGCTTGATGGCCTGGTCCAGGTCGGACTGCAGCGCGGTGAACGACTCGGCCGCGCTGGCCGCCGGGGCCGTGAAGTCGTGCTGGCCCAGCGCCGAGTCCACGGCCTTCTCATACTGGTTCTGCTGGTCGAAGGCGCGCAGGTCCTGGTGCTGCTTGTGCCAGGCGGCCTCGTCGCTCGCCGCGGCGGCGGCCAGCTTCTGGCCGGGGGTGTCGGTCGCGAGCCCGCCGGCGTTCTTCAGCTCCTGGGCCAGCAGTTCCTCCGTGCCGGGAGTGTGAGTCCCGTCCGCCGCGGTGACGCCGGCGTAGTCGGCCTCCTTGTCGTCCGCGGTGCCGCGGCCGACCAGCGTCAGCATCTCGTCGGTGCGCGCCTGCAGGGACAGGATGCGGGCCGTGGCCAGCGCGCTGACTTGGTCCGAGCCGCGCTTGGCGGCGTCGTCCTCGTGGCTGTTCTGGACCGTCATGTCGACCCCGGCCCAGACCAGCGACAACACGAGCCCGGCCGTGGCGCCCAGCAGCCCCAGGTTGAAGGTCCGGTTGGTCCGCCTCGACTCCCGGACCTGTACCACCAGCAGCGCGATCAGCAGCGCGACGCCGACCGCGATCATCAGCCACGGGAACTGCTTGGCCGTGCTCTCCGCGGACGCGAGGTTCTTGGCCTCGGTGTCGGACAGTTTCTGCGCCGCGGGCAGGATCGTGCCCTGCATCAGGCTCGAGGCCTGAGTCAGGTAGCGGAAGCCGACCGGGTAGCCGAGCAGGTTGTTCGCCGCCGCGGTGGCGTTCAGCTTCACGTACTGCGGCAGCTGCGCGGCGATCGCGCCGAGCGCGTCCTTGGCGGCGGTGTCGCCGCCGGCCTCGTTGGTGGCCGCCAGCAGAGCCGCCTGGGCCTTCTGCAGGTCGGAGTTGTACGTGCCCAACAGGTCCGGGGGCGCCTCGCCGACGTGCAGGTAGATGGTCGTGGAGGTGGCGTCGGCGTCGGACAGGCTGTGGTAGAGCTGCTCGGCCTGCTGGATCAGGACACCGCTGTGCGACTTGGCGTCGCCGGCCCCGTCGGCACGGACCTGGGTCCCGATGATCCCCACGGCGCCGAACAGGAGCGCGCCGGCAGCCAGGGCGGCGCGGACCCGGACCAGTCTGCGGTCCGTACGCTGCCCGGGCGGTTTCGCCGGTCGACCGGACACGGCCGGTACCGCTGCCCGCTGCGCGGCCAGTACCTGGGTCGGCGCTTGTGCGCTGGCTGTCGTCATCCAGAAGCCCCCCTTTGGATCATTCCCGACAGGAGTCGGCTTTGCCTTCTCCCCTGCCTCTGCTCTGGTTAAGGAAAACCTAACGGTTCACCAGCAGGCTGCGGTGCCATTGGTACCAGCCAGTTATAGGATCGAGCACGGGAGGCGATTATGCGCAGACTGCACAAGCTCGCCGTCGCGATGGCCGTTTTGGGCCTGACCGCCGCTTGTGGCGGGGGCGGGAACTCACCGAAGACGGCGTCCGTCGCGCCGGTCGCGAACGGCTCTTCGCCCTCTTCAACAGGGTCTTCGCCCGGCAGCGCGTCGCAGAGCTCTGCGCCGAGCGCCCCGTCGAGCTCGGCCCCGGCCGACACCTCCCCGGCCCTCGTGGTGATCAAACCCGCCGCGAACTCCTCCGATGTGGACCCCTCCTCGCCGATCGCGGTGAGTGTTGCCAACGGGAAGCTGACGTCGGTCACCGCGCAGGTTTCCGGCGGCAGCGCGGTGGACGGCACGCTGGATCCCTCGGGCGCGTCCTGGACGTCGGCCGACCCGGTCGGCATCGGGCACACCTACAAGGTGACGGCGGTCGCCATGGGCGACGACGGGAAGCAGCAGACGGTGACGTCGCAGTTCACCACCGGCACGCCGGGCAACACGTATGCGGGCACGTACACACCGGACCCGGGTACGACCTACGGCATCGCGCAGCCGGTGTCCATAACGTTCGACAAGCCGATCCCGGACGAGGCCGCGGTCGAGAAGCAGCTGACCGTCACCTCCGACCCGCCGGTGACCGGCTCCTGGCACTGGTTCGGCTCGCAGCGCGTGGACTTCCGCCCCCAGCAGTACTGGGCGCCAGGGACCAAGGTGACGCTGCACATGCGCCTGGACGGGGTGAAGAGCGGCAGCCTGTACGGCAAGCAGAACCGGGACGTCACCTTCACCATCGGCCGCTCGCTGGTGGCCACCATGGACGCCAGGACGCACCGGATGACGGTGACCACCGGCGGCAAGACCACGACGCTGCTCACCAGCTCCGGCAAGACCGGCTTCGAGACCTGGAACGGCACGATGGTGGTCCTGGAGAAGGACCAGGACATCAGCATGAACTCCGACACCGTGGGCATCTTCGGCGTGAACGCCTACGACATCCCGAACGTGTACTGGGACGTGCGGCTGACGCCCTCGGGGACGTTCGTGCACGCCGCGCCGTGGAACGCCGGCAAGTTCGGCAACGTCAACGGCAGCCACGGCTGCATCGGCATGTCGACCTCGGACGCGGAGTGGTTCTTCAACCAGGTGATCCCCGGGGACCCGGTTACTGTCGTGAACTCCAAGGACACGGTGCGTGCCGATAATGGCTTCGGGGACTGGAACCTGAGCTGGTCCGACTGGGTCGCCGGCAGCGCGCTGCCGCACTGAGACCGGCGCCGGGAAGGGCGCCCCGGAACGGCCCGGCAGGGGCGCCCTGGAATGGTCCGGGAGCGGGCTCCCGGGAATGTAAAGTCTGCGCATGACCTCGAGCACGCACCCCTACCCCGCGATCGACGATCACGGGCTGATCGGTGACCTGCGCACTTGTGCGCTGGTGGCCGGCGACGGCACCGTGGACTGGTTCTGTCCGGGGCGGTTCGACGCGCCGAGTATCTTCGGCGCGATGCTGGACCACGAGCGGGGCGGGGCGTTCCGGATCCGGGTCGAGGGGGCGGCCTCCCGCCAGTCGTACGTGCCGCGCAGCGCGGTGCTGGTGACGCGGTTCGAGACCGCCGAGGGCGGCGTCGGCGAGATCGTCGACTTCATGGTGCCGCCGGAGGCGCGCACCTCGGCGGCACCCGGTTCGACGGTCATCTACCGGATCGTGCGCGCGGTGGCCGGCGACGTCCAGTTCTCCGTGGACTGCCGGCCGCGCTTCGACTACGGCCGCTCGACCGCCGACCTGGCCCGGCTGCTGCAGCACGGCGGCGGCACGGCGGTGGCCTTCTCCGGGCCGGACAGCGCGGCGACCCTGTTCTCCACCGCTCCCCTGGCCCTGGACTCCGAGACCGGCAGCGCGACGGCCGAGGTCCTGCTGAGCGCCGGCGAGGCCGCGGCCTTCATCCTGGCCGCCGACCTCGCCGAGCCCTCGGGCTGGCAGCCGGACGTCGCCGCCGAGGTGGAGCGCGCGCTTGAGGAGGCGCTCATCTTCTGGCACGGCTGGCTGTCGCAGAGCACGTACCAGGGGCGTTGGACGGACGCCGTGCACCGCTCGGCGATCACCCTCAAGCTTCTGACATACGCGCCGACCGGTGCCTTCCTCGCGGCGGCCACCACGGCCCTGCCGGAGGAGATCGGCGGCCCCCGCAACTGGGACTACCGCTACACCTGGGTCCGCGACGGCTCCTTCAGCGCCCGCGCCCTGGCCGATCTGGGGTTCCAGCAGGAGGCCGAGTCCTTCGCCCGCTGGGTCACCGACCGGCTGGCCGAGGGCCCGAACCCGGTGGGCGAACCGCTGGACATCATGTACCGCGTCGACGGCACCTCGGACCTGGTCGAGGAGGAGCTGCCGCACTGGGAGGGCTACCGCAGGTCGGCGCCGGTGCGCATCGGCAACGGCGCGGCCGAGCAGCTCCAGCTCGACGTCTACGGCGAGTTCCTCTACTCCCTGTCGGACACCGAGCACCTGCACAGCCCCGAAGGCCGGGCCGCCGTCGCCGCCCTGCTGGACTGGCTGGTCGAGAACTGGGCCCGGCCGGACGAGGGCATCTGGGAGACCCGCGGCGGACGCCGTGACTTCACCTACAGCCGCCTGATGTGCTGGACCGCCTTCGAACAGGGCCTGCGCATCGCCCCGACGCACGAGAACGCCGGCATGTGGGCCGTGATGGCGCACTCGATCGCCGCCGAGATCCGGGACAAGGGCTGGGACGAGGAGCAGAAGGCCTACGTCCAGAGCTACGGCGAGGGCGCCCTGGACGCCTCGATCCTGTTCATGCCGGTCGTGGGCTTCACCGCCCCGGACGACGAGCGCTGGGCCGCCACCCTGGCCGCGATCGAGCGCGGCCTGGTGCACGACGGCCTGTGCGACCGCTACAGCCTGGCCGAGT
This sequence comes from Catenulispora sp. GP43, assembly GCF_041260665.1. Taxonomy (NCBI): domain Bacteria; kingdom Bacillati; phylum Actinomycetota; class Actinomycetes; order Catenulisporales; family Catenulisporaceae; genus Catenulispora; species Catenulispora sp. GP43. The sequence continues at coordinate 19,073 of NZ_JBGCCT010000015.1, forward strand.
TCAGCGACGGCCTCGAAGGCGAGGAGTCGAGCTTCGACCTGTGCACCCTGCTGTACTTCGTGGCGCTGGCGCAGACCGGCGCGGTCGAGCAGGCGCAGAAGATGTTCGAGGCGTTCCTGGGGCACGCCGGCCCCACCGGCCTGTTCGCCGAGGAGCTGACGCCGCACGGCGAGCAGCTGGGCAACTTCCCGCAGGCCTTCACGCACCTCGGGCTGATCTGGGCGGCGCTGGCGCTGGACAAGGCTTTGGACCGGATTCCGGACAGGGTGATGGCCGCCGCCGTGGAGCACGCCGGGGTGGTGTAGCGGGACGGCGTTCGTCCCGGCCGTCCCGTTCACGCCACCCCCACGCCGTAACCCGTTGGCATGAGTTTCCGATGGCGATGCCTCCTTCCCGGGAACAGTTCCCTACAATCGCGATCGTCACTGCCATCGCCGTCCCTCGGGCACTGCTTGGAATGGGGAGCTGTCTGACGCTGTCGCAGCGTCCCGTGAGAGGAACCCTGAGCATGCACAACCCGGGCAAGTCACGCACCATAGACGCGGTCGTCTTCGACGTCGGGGAGACGCTCGTGGACGAGAGCATCGAGTACCACAACTGGGCCGACTGGCTGGGCGTCCCCCGCCACACCTTCTCGGCCGTCTTCGGAGCGGTCATCGCCTCGGGCCGCTCGCACCTGGAGGCCTTCGAGTACTTCCGGCCGGGCTTCGACCTGGAGGCCGAGCGCCGGGCCCGCACCGTCGCCGGCCGCCCCGAAGGCTACGGGGAACGCGACCTGTACCCCGACGCGCGCCCGACCCTGGCCGCCCTGAAGGAAGCCGGCTATCTGGTCCTGATAGCCGCCAACCAGACCACCGCCTCGCACCGCATCCTGGAATCGCTCGACCTGCCGGTGCACCTGGTGACCACCTCCGGCATGTGGGGCGGCCTGGAGAAGCCCGACCCGGCGTTCTTCACCAAGGTCGTCGAGGTCTGCGACGACGTCTCGCGCGCCGAGGACCGCGGCCCCCTGGTGGACGCCGGCCGCATCCTGTACGTCGGCGACCGCCTCGACAACGACCTGCGCCCGGCCTGGGGCGCGGGTCTGCGCACCGCCTTCGTCCGCCGCGGCCCGTGGGGCACGGTGTACGGCGACCACCCGGATCTGGTGGCCAAGACGGACTTCTATCTGACCGCCCTGGACCAGCTGCCGGGGATGCTCGCCGACGAAGTCTGACGGCGGCTCCGCGGGCCTTCGGCCCCGGCGCCGGACTGAAGGGCTCCGGCGCCGGGGCTTCGCCGCCGTCCGTTCAGACGGCGATCATCGCAGAGCTCTCCTTCACAAAAGCACCATCGCCAACTCCTTCCCCCCGACGGCCCGTCATTCGAACTCGGCTGCCCGCAAGCGCACCGAGACCCGCTCCCGGCGCCGCAGTGCGGCCTCAAGCACGACCCCGCCGACAGTGCACGCGGCGACCGCGCCGATGACGGGTACCAGCCACCCGTCCCTCGGCACGCCCGGGACCTGGGCACCCAGAAGCGGCGCGAACGACGCTCCCATCGCCAGGCCGCCGGCTGTCGCCAGGGCCAACAGCGGCAGCGTAGTAGCGGGGCCGAGCAGCCGCCCCCCTCTTTCAGAAAGACCTAAGACTCGAAGTAGCAGAGCACTGTCACGGGCCGCAGAGCGACTTCCCGCCATCGTCCGCGCCAGGCACAGCAACCCGAAACCGATCGACAGCAGCTCGGCCATGCGCAGGACGGCGTGCGCGGCGGTGGTGCGGCCGTCCGCGTAACCAGCGGCGGCGGCCTGCGCGTAGGAGCCGGACGGGAAGTAGGGCCGGATCCCGGGCAACGCTCGCAGGGCTTTGATATCAGGGCTCCCCGTCACCCATAGCGCGTCCGGCTTCAGCGCCTTGGCGCCCATCTGATCGGCGGGCAGCACGACGTATCCAGGCCCGTATTCGCCGGCGATCACCGAGGCGGTCGGCAGGTCCGCGGCGGCGACGAAGTCCACGTCGACGGTCTCGGTGGGCAACGCCAGTGTGGCGTGCGTCCCGACCAGGCCGGCCAGGTCCGGCGAGACCAGCGCGGTCACCGTCCCGGGCCGGCTGGGCGCGGTCGGCCAGTCGTCGGGCACCCGGCCCGACCGCCCGCCGGACTCGCTCGCGGCGCGCTGTGTCAGGGCCCGCAGTTCGCCGGAGTCGGCGGCGAGCACCGCGACGTTCGCCGGCGCCGACGGGACGCCCGAGATCCCCGCCGCGCCCACGAACGCGGTCAGCACCTGCCCGGCGCCCGGCACGGCGGCGGCCTTCGCGGCGAACCCGTCGGGCAGCGACACCGTGGCGCCGCGGTTCAGCGCGATCGCCGACGGATCGGGGATCGCCTCGACGCGGGCGCCGGCGCCGACCGCGTACAGCGCGTCGTCCCGGACGCCCTGCGTCACCGAGGAATCCAGCCGCGCGGCGAAGGTCGCGGCCGCCGTGGCCACCACCAGACCGGCCAGCGGCGCGGCCAGCACGCGCACCCGACGCCCGCCCAGCGCGGCGGCGACGAACGCCAGCGCCCCGCGCCGCCGCCCGGCGATCGTGAACGGCACCGACCACAGCACCGGGACCAGGCGCACCACCGCCAGCGCCGCGGCGAACGCCAGCAGCGCCGGGGCGGCGATAGCCAGCCAGTCGAAGGATCCTGATCCGTTGTGCGTGCCCCGGCTGCGCATCACGCCCACCGCCGCCGCGGCGCCGAGCGGGACCGCAATGTCGCGGACCAGCCGCGGGATCCGCGCGGCGGCATCGGCATCGGCCTCGGTCGGCTCGCGCCGCGCCGCACCGGGCTGATCGGGGTGGGCCGCGACCCGGCCGAAGACCGAGCCGACCCCGGCCAGCGTCACCAGCACCGCGCCCGGCCAGGCGCGGACGGTCCCGGCCGCGGCGACGCCGGCCGCCGTGGCGATGAGGACTCCGGCCGCCGCGCCGAGCGCGACGACGAACCCTGATTGCGCCGCGAACCGCACGGCCAGCCGGCCCGGCGCCGCTCCCCGTGCCTTGCACAGCACGATCTCGGCCGAGCGCCGGACGACCACGGTCCGCAGCATCAGGAAGAACGCCGCGAGCGCTCCGGCCAGCGTCGCGCCCAGGACCACGTAGTCCAGCTGCCGCGCCTGCCGCTCGACGGAGAGAGCCTGCCCGGCGAACACGTCGAGCCGGGTCGTGGCGGCCACCGGGAACGGATGGCCGCCGGGGTCCTGCAACGCCAGGCCCTGTCCCCCGACCACCAGACGGTGCACCGCGTCGGCCAGGGCCGCCAGCTCCGAGACCGTGATGCGCGCCGGATCGATGGCGAACTCGATGGTCGTGCCGCTCCGGCCGGTCCCGGGGATCAGGCTCATGGCGTCCACGTCGGAGACCGATGGCAGCAGCAGGTCCGTCCGCCATACGGACTGCGGCTGCGCGCAGGACGGATCGTTCACGTAGAAGCCCTGCACGGGATCGTCGTAACCGCAGATGGTGCCCAGGCCCAGCCCTTGCGCGTCGGCGGCGTACCGCCAGAAGGCCGCGTCACCCGGATCGTCGGCGACGTAGATCCCGGTGATGGTGTAGGTGATGTCCTCCCGGCCGCCGGCGGAGCTGCCGGCCGTCTTCAGCACCGATCCGACGTGCAGGCCCAGGGCGTCGGCGGCGGCCTTGCTGATCGCCGCCGCCGTCGTGATCGTGGCGTGCGGCGGGTAGCCGTTGACGTCGTGGACGTCGCTCCGGGCGGTCGGCGCGGCGCCCGCCACGAAGCGGACGTGGCTCTGGTAACCGAGCAGCGCGGCACCCTGGAGGTGTACGGGCATGCCCCGGGGCCCGGCCAGATGCACGATCGGGAACTCGCCTGAACTCACGACACTGATATCGGCCGCGGTCACCAGTCGCGCCAGCTGCGGCGGCATGGCGGTCCGCGACGCGGCGGCGACGGATTCCATGAAGGCGTTGCTGTACTGCTGATCGCTGGGCGCGGTCAGGGTCACGTCCCGGTCCAGGCTGTCCGCCCCGCCGACGGCGTCGGCGACGATCGCCCGGTCCGAGCGGCCGATCTGGTATGGGACCGCGGCGGCGGTGGCCGCCGTCGCCCCGGCGAACAGCGCGAGCAGGGCCAGCACGCCGCGCACCCGCGCCGCCTCGCCCCACCACCGCGGCCGGCGCATCAGCTCACCTCCGCACGCATCGAGGCGCGCCCGCTGAGGGCGTACGTGATCAGGACGGCCAGCGCGCCGAACACCGCCGCCGCGGCCCCGGCCAAGCCGAGCGCCGGCCAGTCGTAGACCCGGACCGGCGGCGGGGTCGGGGGCGCCCCGGAGGGCGTGAACACCATCAGCTTGAACTCCGATCGCAGGGCCAGGGCGCCCAGTCCGAGGCCGGCCAGGGCACCGAGCAGCGCGACGCCGGCTTGTTCGGCCAGCAGCAGGACGGCCGCGCGGCGGCGGGTCAGCCCGAGCGCGGCCAGCACCGCGAGTTCCCGCGCGCGCTCGCGCAGCGTGGAGACGGTGTGCAGGGCCAGACCGAGCAGGACGAAGGCCAGCGCGGCCAGGGTGCCGAGTTTCAGGGTCAGGCTGAAGCCGGCGGCGAAGGGGTAGTCGCGCAGTGCCTTCTCCTCGGTGGCGCGGTCGTCGACCGTCGCGGGCTGGGACAGGTGGGAGGCGGTCAGGGTGCTGCGATACCGGTCGGCGAGGCTCGCGGCACCGGTGCCGTCGGTGTCGGCCCACCATTCGCCGGTGAGCGGTGCGAGCTGCTGCCCGGCGGCCCCCGACCCGGCCGAGGCCCGCTCCGCCGCGCGGTCCAGCAGGCCGATCGGGACGATGAGCGCGTCCTGGCCGCCGGTGCCGGATCCGGGCGCGGCGGCGATCGCGGCGACGAAGCGCAGGGTCACCGGCTGGGAGAAGGCGCCGGTGGCGAAGGTGTCGCCGACCTGCTTGTCCAGAGCGGCCAGCAAGTGCCGGGTGGCGATCGCCGGGACGATCAGGGGGCCGGCGCTCCCGGCTTTGGTGAGTTGCAGGACCTGGACCGGCGCGGAGGTGGTACCGGCCTTCACCGGAGCGGCGGGAGCCGCGGGAGCGGAGTCGGCGGAAACGGCGGGTGCGGTGAACGCCATGCCGGCAGGGATGGTCACCGCCTGGCCGTCGGCCTGGAGAGCGAGGACTTTCAGCACGCCGATGGGACAGGCCGGAGCGGTCGACGACTCCGACAGAGCGCTGATGCTGATCGGGTAAGCGATGCTCTTGCCACTGTCGACGAGGGTTCCGGTCAGCGTGCGCGTAGCGCCGTCAGGAGCGTCAACGGTGCCGAGAACCGCTTCGCCGGGGTAGCCGTAGGCATCGGTGAACTGAGCGGTGACCTGAAGCGGGCCCGGATCGCAGGTGCTGTTCGCACTCGGGCTGTAGGAGAGATCCGCGCTCAGGCGGCTCGGGGTGCCGGGCAGCGGGACTCCGACGGAGCCGTGCGGTTCCCAGCCGTCATTGGCCAGCAGGGTACTGACATCCGGCCAGGTCCTCCCGCCGGCCAGATCGGCGCGGAGGTCGAGGACTCCGCTGGAGCGGACCGGATCCAGGCCGATCACGTCGGCCGTCGGCGTGGTCTCGTCGAGCCCCTGGGACGTCGCGGCCTGGTCGGCGCGGACCATGCGGTAGGGCGCGCGCAGGGCCACGAAGCCCGCGCCGGTGCCGGGCGTGGCCGCGAGCGCGCGGACGGTCTCGGGGCCGGTGGACACCAGCCCCGAGATGCGCACCTGGGCGCCGACCGCGAAGCCGGCCTGGTCGGCGTCCGAGCGGTCGGCCGAGGACAGCAGGACGCCGGCCTGCACGCCGATGGCCACGGCGAGCACCAGGAGCGCCATCGGCAGCGCCTGGGTGCGCGCGGCCCGGCCGAGACGCCAGCCGACCAGCGCCGCGAGCGTGCCCCTGCCGCGCGCCGCGAACCGGCCGGCCGGGGCCGCCACGAACGGCAGCAGCCGCAGGACGATCAGCGCCCCGGCGGACAACAGCACCGCGGGCGCCACCACCTGCGGCCAGGGCAGCGCGCCGGTGCGCGCCGTGTCGTCGCCGGCCTGGAACAGCTCCCACAACGCGGCGAGGCCGAACGCCAGGACCGCCAGATCGATGGTCGCGCGCTGCAGAGCGGTGCGCAGCGTGGACCGGCGGCGGACCCGGGCGACGGTGCTGTAGCTGAGCGCGGAGCGGGTGCCGACCGAACCGAGCAGGACCGCGGCCAACACCGCACCGATCAGCGCGACCACCCACTGCGCGGTCTCGATGTGGTCGGCCCCGTCCACGACCCCCGCGACGCCGGAGTCCCCGTGCGCCCACGCCGCCCCGATGCGCTGCTCCAGCCACCGTGCCGCCCACGGCGCCAGCGCCGCAGGGCAGCGCCAGTGCGAGCCCTTCGCCGATCTGCACCCGGCCCAGAGCACGGACGGAGGAACCGCGGGCGCGCAGCAGGCCGTCCATGGCGTGCCGGCGGTCGGCCAGGGCGCGCGCGATCTGCGCCAGCGCCGCCGCCGACAGCACCCCGAGCTCGGCGGCCACCAGCCACTCCAGGCGCACGCTGACCGCCGTCACCCCGACCAGCGCGGCCATGCGCGGCGCGAGTTGGTCGTTCAGCGCGGGGGTGAAGTCGCCGTCCGGCGAGGACGTGGCCGGCACCCACGCGTCGAAGGCGGCGAGCTGGGCGGCGAACCGCGGCAGCCGGCCGGCCGGGAAGCCGGCGGGGTCCGGCGCCGCGGAGACGGCAGCCTGCGTCAGCAGGATGTCGGGCCGCGCGGTGACGGAGGCGTCGACGAGGACCGGCGCCTCGTCGCCGTCGTGCAGCCAGAAGCGGTCGGCGGGATCCACGGGCTGGTAGACGCCGGCGATGCGGAAGGTGAGGGCGTTGGAGGAATCCCAGCCGGAGCGGGTGGAGACGGTGTCGCCGACGTGCCAGTGGTGGACGGCGAGGGTCGGCTCGGATACGAGGGCTGAGAAGGCGGTCGTGGTCGCGGTCGATGGTGCGGCGGTCGGCCACGCCCCCTGAAGCAGCCGCGCCTTGTCCTTCAGCGCGCCGCTGGACCAGAACGCGACGGCGTCGGTGTTGGAGACGGTGGATTGGAGCAGGACGTAGGGCCCGGACACGACCGTGGTGTCCACTTGCGACCCGACCGCGGCGAACGCGGCGGCGACGTGCTCGTGCAGCTGCGCGAAGAACGCGGTGCGCTGATCGGGCGTCGCCTCCCACTGGGTCCCGGATCCGTAGACCACGCGGACCGTCCGCGCATCCGGCGCCATCGCCTTGAGCGCGCTGCGCACCGACGCGGCCCGCACCGCCGAGGCATGCATGCCGATGAGCGTGACCAGCATCAACGCCGGCATGAGCACCGCCACGGCGGCGGCGAGCATGGCGCGCTGGTGCACGGCCCGGCGGAGCAGGAGACGGGGTGCGGTCATGCGGGTTAGGACGGGGAAGGGCCCGCGGGCCGTTGCGGGTGTTACCGAACGGTGATCAAGACAGGGGTCGCATATGCGGCGCCGGCGCCTCAATCCAGCAGCCCGGCAGGCGCTCGACCGAGAGCCCGGCAGGCGCTCAGTCCGGCAGCCCGGCAGACGCTCGGCCGAGTGCCCGGCAGGCGCTCAGTCCGGCAGCCGCGCCCCGTTCCCGGCATCGAACAAATGCAGCGCCGCCCCGGCCCGCACCCCCAGCACCACGCTCTCGCCCTTCACCGGCACCGGCCCGTTGGCGTGGCGGATCACGAGGTCGCTCTCCTCGCCGTCCACCACCGTCCGCGCCGTCACCAGGTAGTCGCGTCCCGTGTCGCGCACCAGGACCGCCGTCGCGCGGATGCCCTCGGCCTCGGCGCCGATCGACAGGTCCTCCGGGCGGACGCCGATCACCACCCGGTTGCCCGTCAAAGCTGAGGATTGCGTTGAGGTGAGCGCCACCGCGAGCCCTCCGAGCCGCGCCACGCCGTCGGCGGCGACCGCGGTCGCCAGGTTCATGCCCGGCTCGCCGAGGAACTGCGCCACCGCGATGGTGGCCGGCCTGCTGAACACCTCCGACGGGGTGCCCACCTGCTGCACCCGGCCGCTGTCCAGGACCGCGATCCGGTCGGCGATCGACCAGGCGTCGACCGAGCTGCACGTCGCGTACAGCGTCGTGATCCCCAGCTCGCGCTGCAACGCCGCGATCGGCGAGCGGCCCCGCATCATCAGCGGGACGCCCGAGCCGGCCAGCGGCTCGTCGAGGCACACCACGTCCGGGCGGCGGACGATCGCCCGGGCCATCGTCGTGCGCTGGCGCACGTCGTAGCCCACCGCGTCGGGCTTGCTGTTCAGGTGGTCCGCGACGCCGCACAGCTCCGCGACCTGCTGGACGCGGGCCGCCGCGGACTTCACCGAGTTCTTGCGCATGGTCAGCGGCAGCGCGATGTTCTCGCGGATGGTCTGGTTCGGGAACAGGGCGAAGCCCTGGAAGATCATCGACACGCCGCGCTTGTCCGGGGCGGTGCGGCCGACGTCCTTGCCGCCGATCAGCACCGTGCCCCGGTCCATCGGCTCCAGCCCGGCGAGCATGCGCAGCAAGGTGCTCTTGCCGCTGCCGGAGGGGCCGGTCAGGACGAGGAGCTCGCCGTCTCGGACGTCGATGTCGACGCCGTCGACGGCGGGCCGCCACGCCCCGTGGAACACCCTCGTGGCGTCGAGGAAACGGACGTCCGCCACGGTCGTGCGCTCTCCTGCCTTCGTTCGTCGCCTGGTTCGCCTGGTTCGCCGCTAGCCCTTGACCGAGCCGGCCATGAGTCCTTGGACGAAGTATCTCTGGAAAGCGAAGAAGACCACGAGGGGCACGGACAGCGACAGGAAGGCGCCGGGCGCCAGGATGTCGATGTTGCTGCCGAACTGGCGCATGTTGGACTGCAGCGCGACGGTCAGCGGCTGCGTCTTCGCGTTGGAGAAGACCAGCGCCACCAGCAGGTCGTTCCAGACCCACAGGAACTGGAAGATGGCCAGCGAGGCGATGGCCGGCAGGCCGAGGGGGACGATCACCTTGCGGAAGATCGTCCATTCGCTGCCGCCCTCCATCCGGGTGGCCTCCAGCAGCTCGCGCGGGATCGCCGCGAAGAAGTTGCGCAGGAGGTAGATGGCGAACGGCAGGCCGAAGCCGACGTGGAACAGCACCACGCCCAGGATCGTGCCGAAGATGTGCAGGTTGCGGTACAGCGAGGCCACCGGCAGCAGCGCCACCTGGATCGGCACCACCATCAGCCCGACCACGACCACGAACAGCCAGTCCCGGCCCCGGAAGTCGATCCAGGCGAAGGCGTAGGCGGCCAGCGCGCCGAGGAACACGACCAGGGCGGTGGCCGGCACGGTGATCAGGACGGTGTTCCACAGCGACTGGATGATGCCGTGGTTGGCGAACAGGCTGGTGTAGTCCTTGAAGGTGAGCTGCGCCGGGTGCGAGAAGACCGTCCACCAGCCGCTGTTGCTGATGTCGGAGGCCTTGCGCAGGGAGCTGATGAACAGCCCCAGCGTCGGGATCAGCCAGACGACGCCGACCGCCAGCACGATGAGGTAGATCGCACCGCCGGTGAGGCGCTTGGCGACGCGGGTGCCGACCGGGATGCGGCCGGGCACCGCCACGGGACGCGTGACGCTCATCGCCCCTCCTTCTTCTCGTTGCGCAGGCGGCGGATGTTGAAGTACATGGCCGGCAGCACCAGGACGTACAGGAACACGCCGATCGCGCTGCCCAGGCCCTGGTCCGCGCCGCCGCCGAACGACACGTTCCACATCTGCACGGCGAGCACGTTCGCGTTCGGCAGCGTGGAGCCGGGGGCGATGACGTACACCAGGTCGAAGACCTTCAGGACGTTGATGATCTGGGTGACCATCACCACCAGCAGTACCGGCGCCAGCAGCGGCACGGTGATGCGCCAGAACACCTGTCTGTCGTTGGCCCCGTCCACCCGCGCCGCCTCCTGCAGCTCACGCGGGATCGAGGCGAGCCCGGCCGCGATCAGCACCATCGCGAAGCCGGCCCAGATCCACAGATAGGAGGCGATGATCGCCGGGGTCACCAGCGAGGGGCCGAGCCATTGGATGCCTCGGTACGGTTGGGCGAAGTTGCTGCCCGGCAGTTCTAGTCGGTAGCTATCACCGGGTTTCAGTCCCTTGATGGTGAAGGTGCCGTCGTTGTGCGCCGAGGCCGATCCGGCGCTCTTGCCGGTCGCGACGTCGATCGCCTTGACCGAGATCCCCGGCATGCCCTTCTTGCCGGCGTCCAGGTGGTTCGGCGTGCCCCCGCCGCCGTAGATGATGTCCAGCCAGACCGTGCCCTCGATCTGGTCCGCGGCCGGGGCCGCGCTCGGGGCCGCGGCCTGCGCCGCCTTGCCGGGCAGGCCCGCGGCCTGGATGCCGACCAGCGGCAGCTGCGCGACGGAGCCGGCCTGGAAGGTCTGCACCGAGGTGAACGATCCCGCCGTGCCGGGCTTGGCGGTGACCGGACGGGGCCGCGCGCCGGGGTACTTCGACGACGGCGCGAAGGTGTCGTGCACCCCGACGGCCACCGCGTTGGCCACGCCCTGGTGCGGGTCCTGCTGGTAGACCAGCTCGAAGATGACGCCGGCGGCCAGGAACGAGATGGCCATCGGCATGAAGATGACCGCCTTGAACGCGGTGGACCAGCGGATCTTCTCGGCCATCAGCGCGAACATCAGGCCCAGCGCGCAGGCCACGGTCGGCGCGCAGACCACCCAGATGATGTTGTTCTTCAGCGCGGTGAGCGTTGCCGAGTCCGTGAACAGGGTGTGGTAGTTGTGCAGCCCGACCCACTTGGAGCCGTCGGCGTTGTGCACGCTGAGCCAGACCGAGTCGATCGCCGGCCAGATGATGATGGCCGCCAGGATGACCGCGGCCGGTATCAGGAAGCCGGCGCGGACCCGGACCGGTATGCGCAGAGGGCTGCGGCCGTGGTCGGCCAGCGGATGCGGGTACGGGTGCGGGCGCGGGTGCGGCCCGGACCCTTGGCCGGGGACGCTAGCGGGGGCGTTTTCTGGAGGCGGCCCCGCCGCCGGGACGGACCCGGCGGCGGCGGCCGCGGACAGGGGCTCGTCCATGGCTACTGCCAGGTCTCCTTCGCCGCGTCCTTCTCCAGCTGCGCGGCGGTGCCGTTGACGTCGCCGCTGCTCAGGAAGTCCTGCAGGTCCTTCCACTCCCCGGCGCCCTTGGTGCCGCCGAAGCCGACCGGGGCCTGGTCGGACATGTCGAACCGGAAGCCGCTGCCGGCGCTGACGAGCATCTGCGCCTCGGCGCGCGTGGTGTCGTCGGGGTAGGACGACATCGGCACGCTCTTGTCCGGCGAGACGAAGCCGCCGGCCGACGCCCACGCCTCGGCCGCCTCCGGCGAGGCCAGGAACTGGATGAACGCCATCGTCGCCGGGTTGTCGTTGGTGGCCAGCGCGGCGTCGCCGCCGCCGACGACGAAGTCGGTCAGCGAGCCGGCCGCCGGGAAGGCGAAGAACTTGGCGTCGGTGCCGAGCTTGGCCTGGGTGGTCGAGGTGATGACCGAGCCGGAGAAGTCGCCCTCGTAGACCATGGCGGCCTTCGGCGGGCTCTTGAAGGTCTGGGTGACCGAGTCGTTGAAGGAGGTCTGGAGCGCCCCGGACTTGCCGCCGGCCATGAACTGGTCGTTGCCGAACAGCTGCTTCAGCGTGGTCAGCGCCTGGATGACCGAGGGGTCGGTCCAGGGGATCTGGTGGTGCGCGAGCTTGTCGTACATATCCGGGCCGGCCTCGGACAGGTAGACGTTCTCGAACCAGTCGGTGAGCGTCCAGCCGTCCGCACCGCCCACCGAGACCGGGGTGATGCCGGCGTCGGAGAGCGTCTGGCAGTCCTTCAGGAAGTCGGCCCAGGTCTTCGGCGGCGTGACGCCGGCCTGCGAGAACTGCGCGGTGTTGTACCAGAACGTCGACTTGTTCGCGGCCTTGAACATGATCGAGTAGACCTGGCCGTTGACCGTGCCGAGGGTCTTCCAGCTCGGGTCGTAGTCGGCGTCGATCTCGGAGATCACGTTGGCGCCCAGCGGCTTGATCTGCCCGGCCTTGGCGAACTGCGCGATGGCGCCGGGCTGGGCCAGCAGCGCCACGTCGGGGGCGCCGCCGCCGGCCAGCTTGCTGCGCAGGACGGTCGGCGTCTGGTCGCCGGCGCCCTGGTAGCTGACCTTGGCGTGGGTCTTGGCCGTGAAGGCGTCGATCACCTTCTGGAAGTCCTGCTGCTCCTGCCCGGACCACTCGGCGAGGACCTGGATCGACTTGCCGGACAGGTCCGGCAGCGCCGGCCCCGCCGCCGCGCCGCCGGACGAGGAGGAGGACGACGAGCCCGCCGTGGATCCGGCCGAGGAGGTCGAGGCGGCCGCCGAGGGCTTGGAGGAGCTGGAGGAACAGCCGGCCAGTGCCAGGCCGGAGGCCAGTCCGACGGCTGCGACAACCGTGACGGACCGGTGGGAGCGTGCGCCCATGATCAGCCTTCTTTCGTCAACTCGAGTGAGGGAACTGTCGTCTTGCGAAGTGGGGCGGCGATGCCGGAAACGTAAAGGTGACGAAATGAGGGCGTCAAGCGTGTTGCGATTCTGTGATAGACGAACAAATTCGACCGAACTAACCGGGGCTTCAACCCCTGTATTTGTTTGATCCTTGACTAATGGCGCCCTATCGCAGCATCCTCGCTGTCATGAGGACGCCCCCCACGGAGTCCCGTGCCGAGCGCAGCCGACTGGCCGTCGTACGGCTGCTGCGCGAGCGCGGGACCATGAGCCGCGCCGACATAGCCCGCTCGGTCGGACTGTCCCGCTCGACGGTCTCCGGCATCATCGCCGCCCTGGTCGCCGACGACCTGGTGGTGGAACTGGACGCCAAACTGGCCCCGGCCGGCGGCGGCGCCGGCCGCCCGGGGGCCGCGGTGATGCTCAACCCGGCCAGCGGCGAGGCGATCGGCGTCGACTTCGGCTACCGCCACGTCCACGTGATCATCGCCAACGTCGCGCACGCGGTCCGCATCGCCAAGTCGGTCCGCCTCCCGGTCGGCTACGACCCGTCCCAGGGCTTCGACCTGGCCGCCGACCTGGTCCGCACCGCCATCGACGAGGCCGGCACCGACCCCAGCCGCATCCTGGGCGTCGGCGTGAGCGTGCCGGGCCCCTTCGACACCGCGCGCGGCGTCCCCAGCTCCGGCATGCCCTCCCGCTGGGCCGGCATCCCCGTCGCCGCCGAACTGGGCGCCCGGCTGAACCTCCCGGTCCTGGCCGACGGCGACACCCGCCTCGGCGCCCTGGCCGAACGCCGCTGGGGCGCGGCCCGGGGGTGCGACGAGTTCGTCTACATGAAGCTGCACGGCGGCGTCGGCGGCGCCTTCGTCTCCAACGGCCGACTGGCCCGCGGCGTCAACGGCGGCGCCGGGGAGATCGGCCACCTGGTGGTGGACGCCACCGGTCCGCTGTGCCGCTGCGGGAACCGCGGCTGCCTGGAGACCTTCGTCGGCCTGCCGGTGGTGATGCGCGCCCTGGAACCGGCCTACGGCGACCGGCTGACGCTGCGCAACGTCATCACCATGGCCTGGCAGGGCGACCGCGGCTGCATCAGGGCCCTGTCGGACGCGGGCACGATGGCCGGCCGCGCGGTGGGCATGCTCGGCAACATCCTGAACCCGCAGAGCGTGATCATCGGCGGCGCGCTCTCGGCGGCCGGCGAACTGCTGATGGGGCCGCTGCGCGAGGCGGCGGCGACGGCCTCGCTGCCGCTGGCCGGGGACGCGATGACGATCCAGGTCGGGGCGCTGGGGCCGCAGGCCTGCGCGCTCGGGGCGGTGGCGATGGTCTTGGGCGAGACGGATCAGAAGCTGATGGCGGCGCTGGGGTCCTGAACGGACGGCGAGGAGCCGGTCCGACCGCATTCACGCGGTCGGACCGCCGAGCTTGCTCGAACCGCTCCCCTCACGCCTTGCGGAACAGCGTCACCACCGCGGCCCCGCCAAGCCCGATGTTGTGCGCCAGCCCCACGTTCGCGCCCTCGACCTGCCGCGCTCCGGCCCGCCCCCGCAGGTGCCAGGTGATCTCAGCACACTGCGCCAGTCCGGTCGCGCCCAGCGGATGCCCCTTCGAGATCAGTCCGCCGGAGGGGTTCACCACCCAGCGTCCGCCGTAGGTCGTGGCCCCGTCCTGGACCAGCTTGCCGCCCTCGCCCTCGCCGCACAGGCCGAGCGCCTCGTAGGTGATCAGCTCGTTGATCGAGAAGCAGTCGTGCAGCTCGATCACGTCGAGGTCCTCCGGTCCGAGCCCGGCGGCGTCGTACACCCGGCGGGCCGCGTCCCGGCTCATCGGGCGGCCGACGACGTCGATGCAGGTGCGCGTGTCGAAGGCCTCGGCGGTGTCGGTGGCCATCGCCTGGGCGACGATCTCGACGGCCTGATCCGCCAGGCCGTGCTCGTCCACGAAGCGCTCGCTCACCACCACCGCGGCGCCGGCGCCGTCGGACGTGGGCGAGCACTGGAGCTTGGTCAGCGGGCGGTGGATCTCCCGGGCGTCCAGGATGTCCTGCACCGAGTACTCGTCCTGGAACTGGGCATTGGGGTTGTGCACCGAGTGCCGGTGGTTCTTGGCGGCGACCATCGCCAGCTGCTCGGCGGTGGTGCCGTACTTCTCCATGTGCTCGCGGGCGGCGTCGCCGAAGATCTGCGCCGTCGGCGGGGTGGCCTCGAACGAATGCAGCTCGGCCATCAGCGTGTAGTGCCGGGCCAGCGGGGAGGCGGCGAAGTCGTCGTTGTTCATGCCGCCGCCGAGCGCGCCCTTCTTCATCTGCTCGAAACCCAGGGCCAGCACGCACTCGTTGAGGCCGCCGCGGACCCACTGCGCGGCCATCATCAGCGCGGTCGAGCCGGTGGCGCAGTTGTTGTTGACGTTGTAGACCGGCACGCCGGTCAGGCCGAGCTCGTAGGCCGCGCGCTGGCCGCACGTGGAGGGGCCGAAGACGTAGCCGGCGGCCACCTGCTCGACCTGGTCGTAGCGCACGCCGGCGTCCTCCAGCGCCGCGCTCCCGGCTTCGCGCGCCATGTCGAAGTACCGCCACTGGCGGGTCTCGGGCTTCTCGAACTTCGTCATGCCGACGCCGACGACGTAGACCTTGTTCACTGTCGCATCCCCTTTATCAGAGTTCAGAGTTCGAGGTTCGGAGTCGGTCTCAGTCGCGGGGCAGCCCGAGGATCCGCTCCCCGATCACGTTCAGCTGCACTTCCGTAGTCCCACCTGCGATGGTCAGGCAGCGGCTGGACAGGAACCCCTGCGTCCACCCGGCCGCCGCCCCCGCCTCCTCGGTCGCGCCCGCGCCGCCCAGCAGCTCCAGCCCGAGCTCGGCGACGTCCTGCGCGAGCTTCATCGAGATCAGCTTCCTGATGCTCGCCTCGGGCCCCTGCTCCATCCCGGACAGCTGGCGCAGCGTGGTCCGCAGGCCCAGCAGCGCGGCGGACTGGCCCTGGCAGACCAGTTCGCCCAGCCGTTGCGCCACAACGGGATCCAACTCGCCGCGCGCCGCCACCGAGCTGAGCAGCCCTTCCAGGGAACCGCCGAGGACCGGCCCGGAGGCCAGCGACACCCGCTCGTTCCCGAGGGTGTTGCGGGCCAGCGGCCAGCCGCCGTCCACCTCGCCGACCACCAGTTCGTCGGGCACGAACACGCCGTCGAGGAACACCTCGTTGAACATCGACGCGCCGGTGATCTCGCGCAGCGGCCGGACGTCCACGCCGGGGGACTTCATGTCCACTAGGAAGTACGTGATGCCCTCGTGCTTGGGCTTGTCAGGACTCGTACGCGCGATGCAGATCGCCCACTGCGCGAAGTTCGCCACCGAGGTCCACACCTTCTGGCCGTCCAGGCGCCACCCGCCCTCGACCCGGGTGGCGCGGGTGGTCAGCGCCGCCAGGTCGGACCCGGCGCCGGGCTCGCTGAACAGCTGGCACCAGATGACCTCGCCGCGCAGGGTCGGCAGCACGAAGCGCTCGCGCTGCGCGTCGCTGCCGTACTTGACCAGCGTGGGGACCACCCAGTTGCCGATCACGAGGTCGGGCAGGCGCACCTTGGCGGCCGCCATCTCCTGCGCGATGACGATCTGCTCGACCGGCCCGGCCGACAGGCCGTAGGGCTTGGTGAGGTACGGCGCGGCATAGCCGGTGGCGGCCAGCGCCTTGCGCTGCTCCGGGGGAGTCAGGCCCTTGACTCCCGCGAGGGCCGCACGGGCCGCTTCGCGATGGGCGTCGGCCTCCTCGGGGAGCTCGACTCGGAGCTCCCGGCGCCGGCCGGCGGACGTGAGGGCGGCGGCCCGGGCCCGCCAGCGGCTGGTCGGGCCGTGGATCTGCCGCAGGCTCAGGGCCCTGCGAAGGTAGACGTGCGCGTCGTGCTCCCAGGTGAAGCCGATCCCGCCGAGCACCTGGACGCAGTCCTTGGCGCATTCCACCGCAGCGTCCAGGGCGAGCGCCGCCGCGATGGCGATCGGCACCTCGGGGTCGTCGGCGGCGATGCCGGATCCGGATCCGGCGACGTAGGCGGCGTCCCAGACCGCGCTGCGGGCCTGCTCCATCCGGGCGACCATGGCGGCGCAGCGGTGTTTGACGCCTTGGAACTGGCCGATCGGCTTGCCGAACTGGACGCGGACCTTCGCGTACTCGGCGGCGGTGCGCGTGCACCAGTCGGCGATGCCGACGGCTTCGGCGGACGCCAGGAGCGCCGCGATCCGGTCGAGCAGGGCGGTGGCGCCGACGACCACCTGGGCGCGGGGCACGAAGACCCGCCCGACGACCACCTTCGCCACCCGCCGGGTGCGGTCCAGGGAGATCAGAGGACTGATGGCGAGGTCGGCGGACGGGACGAGCGCCTGGATCTCGGAGCCGTCCGAGCGGCGGGCGGTCAGCAGCAGCCAGTCGGCGAGCGCCGCGCCGATAACCGGTTCTACCTCTCCGGCGAGCAGGTACCCGCCTTCGATGGGCTCGGCGACGACGGTGCCCGGGTGCAGCGCGACGGCGGCGGTGGCGCTGCCGTCGGCGAGCGCCGCGAGGATGTCCGAGCTGCCGGAGGTGCCGGAGCTGCCGGAGCTGCCGGAGCCGCCCGCGGCGTGCAGGAACACCGCGGCGGTCACGGTCGGCAGCAGAGGCCCGGGGGTCGCGGCGCGGCCGGTCTCCTCCAGCGTGACGGCCAGCGGCAGAAGGCCTGCGAGGTGGGCGTCGGCGGCGGCGGCCTCGGGGTCGGGGTCGGGGTCGGCGTCGAGTTCGTCGCCGTAAAGAAGTCCTTGTTTCGCCAGATCACCCCAGAACGCAGGGCGTTCCTCCTGCTCGGCGTCCAGCGCGGCGCGCACGGCGGACGGCGGCACGGCCCGGGCCAGCCACCCCCTGACCGCCTCGGCGAGGTCGCGGTGCTCACTGGTGATCCCTATGGAGCCGATTCCGGCGGTCACTGAAGCCACGTGGCGGATAGTAGAACACGTTTCAGTTATCCGGAAGATAGAGTGACCGCATGGATCAACAGCTGCGCGCCGCCGCCGAGGCCGCCCCCGGCTTCATGCCCGCCGACGAGGGCCTGGCCCTGTACGAGGCGGCCGAGCGCGCCGCGAAGGTCGGCGACCTGTTGGAGATCGGGACGTACTGCGGCAAGTCGACCATCTACCTGGCCGCGGCCGCCGCCACCGCGGACCGCGTGGTGGTCACCGTCGACCACCACCGCGGCTCCGAGGAACAGCAGCCGGGCTGGGAGTACCACGACCCGACGCTGGTCGACCCGGAAGTCGGCCTGATGGACACGCTGCCGGCGATGCGCCGCACGCTGCACGCGGCCGGCGTCGAGGACCGCGTGATCGCGGTCGTCGGCCGCTCCCCGGCCGTGGCCCGGCTCTGGAACACGCCAGTCGGCCTGTGCTTCATCGACGGCGGCCACACCGACGAGCACGCGCGGGGCGACTACGAGGGGTGGGCGCACCACGTCGCGCCGGACGGCCTGCTGGTCATCCACGACGTGTTCCCGAACCCCGAGGACGGCGGCCAGGCGCCGTACCGGATCTACCTGCGGGCGCTGGAGTCGGGCGACTTCGTCGAGGAGTCGGTGACGGGATCGCTCAGGGTGCTGCGACGGGTCTAGCCGGGCACTGTCGGGGTTCAGAAGACAGCCTCGCGCGCCGCGTTAAGGAACGCGGTCTGCGGCTCGTCCGACACATCCCACAGCCTGCCGCCTTCGGCGATCTCGTCGGGATCGCGCCACATCACCCTGTTCACGGCGGTCGCGTATTTCCAGGCTCGCTGGTACAGGTCGCGGGAGAACAAGATCTGAATCATCCGCTCGGTCACGAAGAGGCGGTCGATCACGTCGCGGGCCGCGGCGAACCACTCCGGGGTGCCCGCGGCGGCCCAGTCGGCGGCGATCTCGCGCTGCTCGGCAATGCGGACACCCTGCTGGGCGATGGTGATGAAATCGCGCAACAGCTGCAACTGTTCCTCGCGGCGCGCTTCGGCACGCTGGTCCGCGCGTCTCCGATCCTCGTTCCTCGATGTCAGACGGGCCGTGCTGAATTGGGTCAGGTAGGTCAGGGCGCCGCCGACGGCTACACCGGCCAGCCCGATCCACTCCTGGGTCTGCATGTCAGTTCTCTACCACGCAGAGTTCCCACCACGCAGGGTCGAGCAGCTACATAGGCAATCCCTCGAGCTTGCCCCGCAGCACGGCCTGCTCGCGCTCGTTGCCGCAGAGCTTGACGGCGTGCTCCAGCTCCACACGCGCCTCGTCGAAGCGCTCCAGGCGGATCAGCAGCTCGCCGCGGACGCTCGGCAGCAGGTGGGAGTTCGCCAGCGCGCCGTCCGCCGCGAGCTCGTCCACGGCTTCCAGCGCGGCGGCCGGCCCGCGCGCCATCGACACCGCGACCGCGCGGTTGAGGGCGACGACCGGCGAGGGCGCCAGGCGGTCCAGCGCGTCGTAGAGGACGACGATGCGCTCCCAGTCCGTGGCCTCGACCGAGGCGGCGACGGCATGGCACTCGGCGATCATCGCCTGCAGCCCGTACGCGCCCACGCCCCGGCCGCCCTGCTGCGCGCGGGCCAGCGCGGCCCGGCCGCGCCGGATCGCGGCGTGGTCCCACCGGCCGCGGTCCTGGTCGGCCAGCAGCACCGGCTCGCCGTCCGGTCCGACCCGGGCCGGGAAGCGCGCGGCGGTCAGCTCCATCAGTGCCAGCAGCCCGTGGACCTCCGGTTCGTCGGGCACCAGGCGGGTCAGGATGCGCGCCAGCCGCTGCCCCTCGCCGGCCAGGTCCAGGCGGATCAGCGCGTCGCCGGCACTGGCCGACGAGCCCTCGGTGAAGATCAGGTAGACCACGCTGAGCACCGACCCCAGCCGCTCGGCCCGCTGCTCCGGCGGCGGCACCTCGAAGGGCACCCCGGCCGCGGCCAGCGTCTTCTTCGCGCGGGTGATGCGCGCCTGCACGGTGGCAGTCGGCACCAGGAAGGCCTTGGCGATCTCGTCGCTGGTCAGCCCGCCGACCACGCGCAGGGTCAGCGCGATGCAGGCCTCGCGCGAGAGCACCGGATGGCAGGAGACGAACATCAGGGCGAGCAGATCGTCGTCGATCTGGTCCGGGTCCCACAGCACCGCCTCGCCGGCCCGGAGCGGATCGAGGGGCTCGCCGCCGGTGGCCGCACCGCCCTCGCCGAGCTCCTGGGCGAGGACCGCGTACTTGCGGTCCTGCACGGCGTGGCGGCGGAAGTGGTCGATCGCACGCCGCCGCCCGACGGTGAGCAGCCACCCGGCCGGCTGCCGCGGCACGCCCTCGCGCGGCCAGGTGACCAGCGCCTCGGCGAGCGCCTCCTGGGCCACGTCCTCGGCGAGGGCGAAGTCGCCGGTGTAGCGGGCCAGGGCGCCGACGATGCGGGCGGACTCGATGTGCCAGACGGCGGCGACGGCGGCGCGGCCGGTGGGGTCGGTGGTGCGGGCTGCGGAGTCGGTGGTGCGGCCGGTGGGGTCGGTGGGGTCGGTCATGACATCTCCCCGGCCCGGCCGACACCGCCGCCTACCCCGCCGCGGACCCCGCTCAGATCTGCCCGGTGGCCTCGCGCCACGCCCGCTCCTTCTTGATCCACTCGTTGTCCTGCGGCATCTCGTCGATCGTCGTCACCCGGCGGATCTCGGTCTTGAAGCCGGGCCCGGTGATCGGCGAGCGCTTGGCCCACTCCACCGCCTCCTGCTTGGAGGCCACGTTGAGGATGTAGAAGCCGTTGAACAGCTCCTTCGTCTCCCCGTACGGCCCGTCGGTGACCACCGGCGGCTCCGAGGAGTAGTCGACGACGACCGTGTCCTCCGGCTCGGCCAGGCCCTCGGCGGCCAGCAGGACGCCGGCGCGGATCAGCTCGTCGTTGAACTTCCCGACGGTGGCGATCATCTCGCTGAAGTCGGCGGTGGCCATGGACTCCATCGCCTTGTCGTCGGCGCGGAAGATCAGCATGTACTTCATGGTCGGTCTCCTTCGGCTCGCGAGCCCCTGGTCGGGGCCGCTCTCATCCCTAGGTCGAACGGGCTGTGCCGCGGATCGACATCTGGCCACACTGAATCTCGCCACACTTTAGGCGATGAAATCGGCCGCCCCCGATCGTCTACATCTTTCGGGGCACCGATGCCCCCGCACCGAACCGGAGGCACCATGACCGAGAAGCCCGAGAAGATCGACAAGCCCGAGAACACTCCCCCGCTCCCGCCGATCACCGACCGCCAGAGCTGGCAGGCCCGCCTCGACGAGCTCGCCGTCCGCGAGAAGGCGCACACCCGCGAGGGCGACAAGCTCGCCGCCGAGCGCCGCCGCCTGCCGATGGTCGAGGTGGACCCCTCGATCCCGGTCCTCGGCGCGAAGGGCCCGGTCCGGCTGCGCGACGTGTTCGAGGGCCGGCGCATGCTCACCGTCTACTACGCCATGTGGCACGACGACCGCTCCTCGAAGGACCAATGCGAAGGCTGCACCTTCTTCACCGCCGAGGTCCGCGAGCTGTCCTACCTGCACTCCCGCGACGTCACCTACGCGATCTTCTCGCAGGGCCCGTACGAGCAGAGCCGCGCCTACCACGACTTCCTCGGCTGGGACGTCCCCTGGTACTCGGCCCGCGACTCCGCCGAGCAGCTGCTGGCCGGCCGCTTCTTCGGCATGCGCGTCAGCTACCTGCGCCGGGGCGACCGGGTGTTCGAGACCTACTGGACCACCGGACGCGGCGTGGAGCGCGCGGCGCCGAGCTACGCCATCCTGGACGAGACCGCCTACGGCCGCCAGGAGACATGGGAGGACTCTCCGGAGGGCTGGCCCCGGGAGTTCGGCGTCACCGGCGAGCAGTTCCGGGTCGGGGGCCGGCCGACGGCCCAGTGGGTCCAGCTCACCGCCGGCAAGCCCGAGCCTTTCTAGGCCCGAGCCGTTCCGGGCCGGCGCTGGTAGAACCCTGTTTCCCGTTTCCTGATCAGGCGAGAAACAGGCAACACCTGAAGATCTCCGGGAAGTCCGGCGAGATCGTATGAGGATCACCTCCGCGCAGCGCCGCGCAGGCGTCGCCTTCGCCGTCGTGGCCGCGGCCCTGATGGCCGCCGCGGCCCCGGCGTCCGCCGACACCGGCGGCAGGATCACGCCGGGAACGCCGGCCATCAAGGCCGGCCCGGACCACGCGGCGAACGGCCGCCCCGGGCATGAGCCGGGACGCGTGAAGGACTGAGCCCGGACTCAGTCCTTCACGTTGTACTGGTCGTGCTCCAGGAAGAACGCCTCGCCCATCGTGTTCTGCATCCCCTCGACCAGGCCGCGGAAGTAGTTCTCGCGCGGCGCGCCGGGGGCGAACATCAGCAGCATCGAAGCCGGCTCGCCGGATTCGTTGCGGAACGCGTGCAGCCCGCCGGGCGGCACGAACAGGTAGTCCCCCGGCGTGGCCTCCACCCACTTCTCGCCGTTGAACAGGCGCACGGCGCCCTTCAGGACGAAGAAGGCCTCGCTCATCGTCTTGTGGAAGTGCGTGCCCGGACCGCTCGGCGCCGCGGCGAAGTCCCAGCGGTAGAGCCCGTACAAGCCGTCGGAGCTGTCCGAGGTCGACAGCAGGCTGCAGGTCCCGCCGGAGGCGAAGGTGATCTCGGGCTCGGCACCGGCCGGCCGGAACGTGGCGCTGACCTCACCGGTGTCGGCGAAATAGCGCGGGCCCGGGTAGGACATGTACGCATTCCTTCCTGAGTACTTCGGCGGATGTGATCAACACGCCGCTTCCGTAGTCTGTCCGATGTCGGAATCACCGTCGACCCGGGGGGCTTTCGTGAGTGGTGCAGATCATGACTGAAGCAGCAAAAGCCGGCCGCCTGGTCGGCGGCCGGTACCGCCTCGTAGACCGGTTGGGCGCCGGCGGCCAGGGCCGCGTGTGGCGCGCCCATGACCAGACGCTGGGCATCGACGTGGCCGTCAAGGAGGTCTCGCTGCCCTTCATGCTCTCCGACGCCCAGCTGGCCGAACGGCTGCGGCGCGCCGAGCGCGAGGCCCGTAACACCGTGCGGCTGCGCGACCAGCCGGGCATCGTGACAGTGCACGACGTCGTGATCGACGACGACGCGCCGTGGATCGTGATGCAGCTGGTAGCCGGCCGCTCGCTGGACGAGCACCTGACCGAGCACGGCCCGCTGAGCGTGGAGAACACCGCGAAGGTGGCCGACACGATGCTGCGCGCCCTGGCCGCCGCGCACGCCGCCGGGATCGTGCACCGCGACGTGAAGCCGGCGAACGTGCTGCTCGCCGACGACGGCCGGGTCCTGCTCACCGACTTCGGCATCGCCCACCACCAGGACGACAGCTCCCTGACCATGACCGGCGCGGTCATCGGCTCGGCGGAGTACCTGGCCCCCGAGCGCGCCCGCGCCCAGGAGGCCGGGCCGCCCTCGGACCTGTTCTCCCTGGGCGTGACGCTGTACCAGGCGGTCGAGGGCGTCTCCCCGTTCCGGCGCGACTCGCCCACGGCGACGCTGACGGCGGTCCTGTTCGAGCAGCCCAAGCCGCCGAAGAACGCCGGCCGGCTGACCGGCCTGCTGGCCGCGCTGCTGGCCAAGGAGCCCGGGCAGCGGCCGACGATCCAGGCGGCGCTGGCGATGCTGGAGGGCAGGCCGGCCGGCGGCGCGGGCCCCGCCCTCACACAGGCCGCGGTGCCCTCGCCGGCCGAAGCGCCGACGCGCGAGCTGACCCACTCGCCGAACCCTGCGAACGTGCCGCCCTACCCGCCGGGACCGCTACAGACGACGCCGTACCTGGCCTCGCAGACCCTGAACCGGCCCCCGTCGAAGAAGGGCAGCGGCCCGAAGGTCGCCCTGGCGGTGGCGGCGGTCCTGGCCGTGGCGGCACTGGCGACGCTCGGCGTCACGCAGCTGGGGCACCACACCACGCCGCAGGCCGGACCGACCACGACGACGGGCTCGACCACCACCGCGCCGACCGGCACGCCGGACTCCTCCGCGACGACCGACGCGACGACGCCGACCAGCCCGGACTCGCTGGACACCTCCGACAACCAGGACACCTCCACGACCAGCTCCCCGCCGATCCCGGACGGCGTCAAGGCCGGCTGCAGCGAGGCGCTCGACGACCTCAAGGCCTTCAACACCGCCGACCCGGCGGCCAACGGCGGCAAGGACTTCCAGATAGCGGCCGACCACAACCTGGCCGACAAGCTGTCCGCCGACGCCGCCATGGCCACCGACCCGGCGGTGAAGACGGCGATCCAGGCCGAGGCGGACAGCTGGAACACGTTCGCGAACGACTATCAGAACAACGACACCGCGGGGATGCAGCAGACGATTCCGCAGACGACCAAGGACATCAACGCGGTGAACGCGGCTTGCAACAGCTGAGGCGGCGGGACGGCTGAGGCGGCGCGACGGTCGAGGCAAACGCGGCAGCTGAGGCGGCGCAGCGCCCTGAGCCGCCGGGCAACCGAGACAGCGCAGCCTCCTGAGCCGCCGCCTACACACGCGCGGTCAGGCACGCCCCCACCTCAGGCCGCGACGCACTCCGCGACCGAGCAAGCCACCGGCAGCCCCTCGGGCAGCCCCTCCCCGCCGAACACCGCGACCGTGGCCTTGTCCTCGGCGAGCACCGCGAGCGCCAGCAGCAGCGCGCCGGCCGTCCAGGCCGTCTTCTCCTGCGGCCACAACGCGGGCTCGTTCCCCTGGTCGTCGCCCTCGTAGACGCGGCCGGTCCAGTACATCCCGTCGGTCTCGTCCCGCAGGTGCTGGATGTCGCGCAGCAGGGTCCGTGCGCGCTCCGCGTCGCCGATCGCCCACAGCGCCAGTGCCAGTTCGCAGGTCTCGCCGCCGGTCACCCACGGGTTCGTCGAGACGCACCGCACGCCGAGGCCGGCGACCACGAAGCGGTCCCAGCCCTCGGCGATCCGCTCCTGCGCAGCCTGGCCGCGCAGCGCCGTCCCGAGGACCGGGTAGTACCAGTCCATCGAGTACGTGCCCTTGTCCGCGAACCGCTCCGGATGCGCGGCCAGCGCGTGCCCGAGCCGGCCGCAGGCCAGCTCCCAGTCCGGGCGGGCGCGGCCGAGCCGGTCGGCGACCGCCAGCGCGCAGCGCAGCGCCTGGTACATCGACGAGCAGCCGGTCAGCAGCGCCTCGTCGGCCTCGCGGCCCTGCTCGTCGCGGCACCACACGATCTCCCCGCCGGGGGTCTGCAGGCTCAGTACGAAGTCCGTGGCCTGCCGCACCGGCTGCCACATCCGGGCCAGGAACTCCTCGTCGCCGGTGACCAGCCAGTGGTGCCAGACGCCGACCGCTATGTAGGCGCTGAAGTTGGTCTCGCACAGCCGGTTGGCCGGCTCGGCGATGCCCTCCGGCGCGTCGGCGTAGGCCGCGAACCAGGAGCCGTCAGGGTTCTGCGACGCCGCCAGCCAGCGGTAGGCGGCCGCGGCCCGGTCCGGGAACCCGGCTGCGTCCAGCGCCATCGCGGCCTCGATGTGGTCCCAGGGGTCCAGGTGGCCGCCGTGGAACCACGGGATGGCGCCGTCGGGCCGCTGGAGCGCGGCTATCGCCTCGGCGGTGGCGCGGACCTGCGCGGCGCTGAGCACCCCTTCGCAGGCCAGCGACTCGGCCGCGGCGGCGCGCCCGGCGGCCGTCGGTGCGGAGCCCAGCCTCATGCGGCCGGCTTGTCCGCGTAGACGACCAGGCTCTTGCCGAGCACCGGGTTCAGCAGCGCCTCGCTGGCGCGGGTGAGGGCCGGGGCCTTGATGATGTCCCATTCCAGGAGCTTCTTGTACGCCTTCACCGGGGCGTTCTCGTTGTCGACCCCGACCGCGCACTTGAGCCACCAGTACGGCGCGTGCAGCGCGTGCGCGTGGTGCAGCTCGCGGGGCACCACGCCGGCGTCCCGCAGCTTGCCGACCATCTCGCGCCGCTTGTAGATCCGGATGTGGCCGCCCTCGACCTCGTGGTAGGCGTCCGACAGCGCCCAGCACACCTTCTCCGGGAACCACCGGGGCACCGTCACCGCCAGCCGGCCTCCGGGCTTGAGGACCCGGACCAGCTCGGACATCGCCAGCCGGTCGTCGGGCAGGTGCTCCAGGACCTCGGCGGCGACGATCGCGTCGAAGGTGCCGTCGGCGAACGGCAGGCCGTAGGCGGTGCCGCGCACCGCGACCGCGCCGGCCCCGGCCGGCACCTCCCCGGCCGCCTGCATCGCCGCGAACCACTTGGTCACCTCGGCGACCTCGTCCTGGCTGTAGTCCAGGGCGACCACGTCAGCCCCCTGACGCAGCAGCGCGAAGGCGTGCCGGCCGAAGCCGCAGCCCATATCCAGCACCTTCTCGCCCTTGGCGATCGGGAACTTCTCGAAGTCCACGGTGAGCACGTCAGACCCCTGCCTTTCGTTTGCGACGGAGCCTGTCGGCGGCCATGCGGTCCCAGTCGACCGGGTCACGGCCGGCCTCGATGAGCGCCCGGTAGCGCTCGGCGGTGGCGATCGCAGCGGCGCGCCACGTGAACTTCTCCAGGACCCGCTCCCGCGCCGCGGCACCCAGCCGGGCCCGCAGATCCGCGTCCCCGAGTACCCGGGTCAGCGCCGCGGCGAGCGCCGAGGGGTCGCCCGGCGGCACCGCGAGGGTGGTCTCGCCGTCCCGGCCGGCCACCTCGGGGATCGCGCCGCCGGTGGTGGACACCAGCGCGGTGCCGCAGGACATCGCTTCGACGGCGGGCAGCGAGAAGCCCTCGTAGAGCGAGGGCACGCAGGCCACCTCGGCCGAGCGGATCAGGTCGACGAGTTCGGCGTCGGAGATGCCGTGCACGAAGCGCACCGAGCCGGAAAGGCCCAGGCGCTCGATCGCCTTGGCGACGACGCCGTCCTCCTTGGCCTTGCCGACGACCACCAGGTGCGCGTGCTCGTTCTCGACCCGCACCTTGGCCAGCGCCTCGACCAGCGGCAGCAGGCCCTTCAGCGGCACGTCGGCGCTGGCGGTGGTGACGATCCGCCCGGGGACCTCGGCCACCGAGGCGTCCGGGGAGAAGGCGTCGGTGTCGGCGCCGATCGGGATGGTCGTGATGCGCCGCTGCGGGACACCGAGGTACTGCTCGATCTCCGCGGCGGAGGACGAGGAGACGGTGATGATCTCCGGAAGGCGCCGCGCGACGCGGGTCTGCATCGCGGTGAAGGCGTACCAGCGGCGCACGGAGGCGCGCTTGCCCCTGGTCGGCGCGGCGGCCAGCTCCAGCTCGCGGTCCACCTGGATCGGGTGGTGGATCGTCGCCATCGTCGGGAAGCCCAGGCGCGGCATGCCGAGCAGGCCGTAGCCCAGGCACTGGTTGTCGTGGACCACGTCGAACTCGCCCTTGCGGCCGGACAGGTGGCGCAGCGCGCGCAGCGAGAAGGTCAGCGGCTCGGGGAACCCGGCGGTCCACATCGTCCCGACCTCCAGCATGTCCACCCAGTCGCGGTACTCGCCGCGCTTGGGGGTGCGGAAGGGGTCGGGCTGGCGGTACAGGTCGAGGCTGGATATCTCGGTCAGCTTCACGCCGGGCTCGGGATCGAGCACCGGATACGGCTGGCCGGCCAGCACTTCGACGGAGTGGCCGAGCTTGGCGAGCTCACGGGAGAGATGCCGGACGTAGACGCCCTGGCCTCCACAGAAAGGGTTCCCCTTATACGCGAGCAAGGCTATGCGCAGCGCGTTGTCTGCCATGCTCAATCACCTCGCTCCGTAAGTCCGTGTCCCGCCTTCACGGCTTAGACGGCGTCACGAGCGGGTCAACGGAGCATAATCCGTGGCGCTAATCTAGAACAAGTTCCTACTTGCCCCGCGCCGCAGGTGGCAGAGTTGGCACGTGACACAGTTCACAGACGGTTCACATCCGGCTACCACCGCGAACACCGTCCGTGAACCACCACTGATCAGGTGCGGAACTCCAGTGCCCAGAATTGATCGAGGTTGAGGAAAGCCCATGACGGTTGACGCGTCGGCAACGGCCGGCACCCCCGCTTCGGCGCCGTCGCCGGTCCCGGCCCTGACGGAGCGTCAGGAAGCCCGCCGCCAGCGCATCCTGCGTGCCACCCAGCAGCTGGCCGCCCGCGGCGGTTTCGACGCGGTGCAGATGCGCGAGGTCGCCGAGCTGTCGGAGGTGGCCCTGGGCACCCTCTACCGCTACTTCCCCTCGAAGATCCACCTGCTCGTGGCCACCATGCAGGACCAGCTGGAGCAGCTGCACGACCAGCTGCGCCGCAAGCCCCCGGTGAGCGCCGACCCCGGCGAGCGCGTGGCCGAGACCCTGATGCGCACCTTCAAGGCGCTGCAGCGCGAGCCACACCTGGCCGAGGCGATGATGCGGGCCCTGACCTTCGCCGACCGCTCGGTCTCGGCCGAGGTGGACTCGGTGAACCGGCTGATCACCGACGTGATCGCCGACGCCGTCCACTCCGGCCGGCCGCTGACCCGCGCCGAGCTGGCGGCGGTGCGCGTGGTGACGCACACCTGGCACTCGACGCTGATCACCTGGCTGTCCGGGCGCGCGTCGATCTCGCAGGTGAAAGCGGACATCGACACGGCTTGCACGCTGGTCTCGCAGGCGGCCGCGGCCGAGTGAGGCCCTGAAGCCGGGCGAGGCCCTGAAGCCGAGTGAAGGGCTGAAAGCCGGCTCGCCTCAGGCCGCCGCGGCTACCAGCTATCGCCCCAGTCCGCGTCGCGCGCGGCCCGATACGTGTCGCCCTGGCGCTTGGAGACGAGTTCCTGCGCGACCGTCCCGTCCGGCTGGCACAGCTGCATCATGACCAGCCCCTTGCGGATCTGCGGATGCCTCAGAATGCGCGCCTGCGCCGCCGCGACCGGCAGGCGGGTCGCCACGACGTAGGCGAACTTCTCGTCCTCGTACTGAAGATCCGCGCTTTTGAGGCGGCGGTGCAGCGGCGTGCGGTGGATGCGCGAGGCGAAGTGGCACCAGTCGCGCGTTCCGAGCAGGGGGCAGGCATCCGAGTGCGGGCAGGGCGCCGCGATGTGCAGCCCCATGCCGGCCAACACGTCGCGCGCCGCCATGATCCGCTGGTAGCCGTCGGGGGTCCCGGGCTCGATCACGGCGATGGTCTGGGCATCTGTTGCGGAAGTGCTGACCAGCGCCTGCTGTGCGTCCGGCGCGAGCTCGCTGAGGACGTACGACACGGTCACCAGATCCGCGCCGGGGATCTCGGCCGGGAAGCGCACCTGACGCCACTGCGCGTGCCGCAGCGCGCCCGCGAACGCGTCGCGGGCCAGTCCCCGCCCCAGGTCAAGGGCCTCGGCCACCTGGTCGAGGACCGTGACGTCCTTGAGCGACCCGCCGAAAACCGCCGCGGCCGCCCACGCCGCGGCCCCGGTGCCGCCGCCGACGTCCACCAGGCTCTGCGGGGCCAAGCCGGGCACCCGCGCCGCGGCGGCGGCCAGCGCCGCGCGCACCGCGCCCCACGTCGCCGGCATCCGGTACGCGGCGTAGGCGGCGGCGTCGATCCGGCCGGCGAGGATGGGGCGATCAGCACGCCCCGGGGTCCGGTAGCGGGCGATCAGGCGATCGACCGACGCCTCCAGCTCACGCAGCGGGATGTCGGCGGTGGCAGCGTCGAGCGCGGCGGCGAGATCGGTGGGGATATCGGCGGAGAGGTCCATGGCGGATCCATCCTGCCATCCGGCCAATGCCGCCCCGCGCAGGGCCGAAGTGGCGGCTACGCCAGCTCCAGAACCCACTCCTGCTCCACCAAGTGGTGCCCCCACATCTGCACCGCCGCCTGGTGCACGATCTCGAACCCGAGCGAGTGATAGATCCGGTGCGCCGCCGTCAGCCCGTCCACCGTGTACAGCATCATCCGCCGGTATCCGGTCTTGCGCGCGAACTCCACGCACTCCTCGACCAGCCGCCGCCCGACGCCCAGGCCGCGCGCCGCGGGGTCGACCAGCAGGATCCTGAGCTGCGCCGTGTCCACGCCGTCGTCCGCGGGCCGGCGCACGCAGGCGACGCAGCCCACGCGCCGGCCCGACACCTCGGCGATCCAGAACGCCTCGCGCTCCTCGTCGTGCGAGCCCGCGTAGTCGGCGACGATCCGGGCGACGTCGGCCTCGAAGGTCTCGTCGAAGGCCCGCTCGGCGGCGTACAGGGTCCCGTGGCGCTCCACCACCCAGCCGTAGTCGCCGGGCTGCGGCGCGCGCAGCGTCACCGGCCCGCCCACCGCCTGGAAGTCCAGCAGCGCCCCGATCTGCCCCATGGCCTCGACCATCCGCCCCCGCTCGCCGGCGCCCAGGCGCGACAGCCAGGCGCCGACCTGCTCGCTGGAGCGTTCGTCGAGCCCTGAGAAGATCCCGCGTCCGCGCTCGGTGAGCTCCACGGTGCCGCGGCGCGCGTCGGTCGCGGCGCGCCGCTTGAGCACCAGCCCCTCGGTGTCGAAGCGGGCCAGGATGCGGCTCAGGTAGCCGGCGTCCAGGCCGAGGTCCTCCCGGATCCGGGCGACGGTGGCGCCCTCGGGTCCGGCGTGCGCGATCTCGAAGAGGACTCTGACCTCGGTCAGGGTGTAAGGGCTCTTCAACAGCCCTTCCTCCAGGACGCCGATGACCTTCGTGTAGCTCCGGTTGAACGAACGGACGGCCGCCACCGCGGGCGCGAGATCCACCATGCCGCCCATGCTAGGCAGCATCGTTTGACTGAGTCAATGACTCAGTCAAGGAGTTTCGGGCCCCGGCGGAGGTGTCAGTCGGCCGGCGGGAACACCACCAGCCCGCTCCCCTCCTCCACGATCGTGATCGCCTCCACCGGGCAGTTCTCCGCGGCGTCCAGCACCTCGCCGGACGCCCCCAGCACCTCGTGCCGCGGACAGGACTGCCGCGCCGCGTCGAGCTCGAACCCCTCGGGCGCGCGCAGCACGCAGCCCCCGGAGCCGATGCACAGATCGGTATCGACAGTCACCCGCCACTTGGACGCTGACACCGTTTCAATCTCGGACACCTGTCAGAACCCTTCAGGGGTGTAGCCATTCGGCAAGTGCACGGTCTTCGTCTCCAGATATACCCGCAAGCCCTCGGGCCCGAACTCCCGGCCGATCCCCGACTGCTTGAACCCGCCGAACGGCGAGTTGAACTCCATTCCAAAGGTATTGACACCATAGTTTCCGGTCCGCACCCGCCGCGCCACCGAAAGCCCGTGCTCCACGTCCCCGGACCACACCGAGCCCGACAGTCCGTAGTCCGAATCGTTGGCGATCCGGACCGCGTCGGCCTCGTCCTCGTACGGGATCATCGCGACCACCGGCCCGAAGATCTCCTCCTGCGCGATCACCATCCGGTTGTCGACGTCCGCGAACAAGGTCGGCTCGACGAACCAGCCCTTCGCCGGCCCCGCCGGACGCCCGCCGCCGACGACCACCCGCGCACCCTCGCCGACGCCCTTGGCGATGTAGGACTCCACCCGATCGCGCTGCCGCTCGGCGACCAGCGGTCCGATCTGCGTCTCGGGATCCAGCGGATCACCGGTCTTCAGGCCCCTGACAGCCTCCGCCATCGCGTCGACCGTCTCGGCGTACCGATCGCGCTGCACCAACACCCGCGTCTGCGCGACGCACGCCTGTCCGTTGTTCATGTACGAGTTCGGCAGCAGACCGGGGATCGCAGTAGCCAGATCCGCGTCCGGCAGGATGATCGCCGCGGATTTGCCGCCGAGTTCCAGCGTCACGCGCGTCAGGTTCGCCGTGGCGGCCGCCATGACCGCCTTGCCGCCGGCCGTGGATCCGGTGAAGGCGATCTTGTCCAGCCCGGGATGCGCGGCCAGGTAGGCGCTGTTCTCCCGGCCCGCCGGCACGATGTTCAGCACGCCCTCCGGCAGCCCGGCCTCGATGGCCATATCAGCCAGCAGATACGAGTCCAGGGCCGTCTCCGGCGAGGGCTTCACCACCACCGCGCAGCCGGTCACGAGCGCCGGGGCGATCTTGCTGACCGTGATGAACTGCGGCACGTTCCAGGCCACGATCCCGGCCGCCACGCCCACCGGCTCGCTGCGCACCACCGTCGGCCCGAGCAGGCCCTGGCGCAGCTCCTCCCAGGGATAGTCGGCGGCCATGCCCAGGTAGTAGTCCCAGATCATGATCGGCGCCCACACCTGCGCCAGGATCGACCAGGAGTACGGCGAGCCGGTCTCGGAGCTGATCAGCCTGGCCAGCTCGTCCGCACGCGCCTCGTACTGGTTCCTCAGCCGGCGCAGGATCTCCACCCGCTCGGCCACGCTCATCCGCGGCCACGGGCCGTCGTCGAACGCGCGCCGCGCGGCGGCCACCGCACGGTCCATGTCCGCCACCGAGGCCTCCGGCGTCCGCCCGAACACCTCCTCGGTGACCGGCGAGATCATCTCCAGCTTCGCGTCGGTCGCCGGGTCGACGTAGGAACCGCCGATGAACAGCTTCCCGTGCTCGGTCACGGTGCCCATGGGAGTGCCTCTCCGTGATGTGACGAGCCGCCAGAAGGCGGTCTTTTAGAACAGATATCAGTTCCCACCTGCAAGCTCAATGACCGCCTGGCCGCCTCCAGAACGGGCGAACCTTTCGCCTGGCTAACTAGTCATGAGAACGTGTTCTCACCACCGCCGAGCGAAGGAGCCCCCACCATGACCGACGCCCCGCCCGCCGAGGCCGCGTCCGCCGAGGCCCCCGGCGTCTGGTCGATCCGCGTCCCCTTCCCCGACAACCCCCTCGGCTACACGCTCGTCTACGCCCTGGAGACGACCGCAGGCGGCCCGGTACTGGTCGACGCCGGCTGGGACGACCCGGTGTCGCTGGCGGCCCTGGAGCGCGGCCTGGAGGCCATCGGCACCTCGGTGTCGGACGTGCACGGCGTGCTGGTGACCCACCACCACCCCGACCACCACGGGCTGGCCGGGCGCATCAGGGAACTGAGCGGCTGCTGGGTGGCGCTGCACGAACAGGACGCGAAGGTCGTCGACATGGTGCGCACCGCCGAGCGCGAGCCGTGGACCAAGCGCTACAAGGCTCTGCTGGAGCTGTGCGGGGCCCCGGCGGAGGCCGTGGCGAGCGCGGCGGCCGCGATCCCCTCCGGGGCCAAGCCGGCCGTGCCGGACGTGCTGATCGAGGACGGCGCCCTGATGGACGTCCCGGGACGCACGCTGCGC
This sequence comes from Catenulispora sp. GP43, assembly GCF_041260665.1. Classification (NCBI taxonomy): domain Bacteria; kingdom Bacillati; phylum Actinomycetota; class Actinomycetes; order Catenulisporales; family Catenulisporaceae; genus Catenulispora; species Catenulispora sp. GP43. Next base: position 51,736 of record NZ_JBGCCT010000015.1, read on the forward strand.
GCCGTCTGGACCCCGGGCCACTCCCCCGGCCACACCTGCTTCCACTTGGAGGACACCGGCGCGCTGCTGACCGGCGACCACGTCCTGCCCGGCATCACCCCGGTGGTCACGGTCTACGACGACCACGTGGTCGGCACCTCCGACCCGCTCGGCGACTTCCTCGCCTCGCTCGAGAAGGTGTCGCGGCTGTCGACCACCCGCGCCCTGCCCGCCCACCGCGCGCCCTTCGACGGCGTCGCCGCCCGCGCCGCCGAGATCGCCGAGCACCACGCCCGCCGTCTGGAGCAGATCGAGGGCCAACTGGCCGCCGGCCCGAAGACGCTGTGGAGCATCACCGAGGGCATGGAGTGGAACAAGGGCTGGGAGCGCCTGGACACCTTCGCGCGGCACCTCGCGCTCGGCGAGGCCGGCTCGCACCTGCGGCACCTGGTCCTGACCGGGCGTGTACGGCTGGCCTCGACCGAGCCCATCGAGTTCTCACTGCCCGCCTGAGCCGCTTCGCGGGGCCGACGCTTCACCCCGTGAAGCGTCGGCGTACGCTGATGAACCATGCCGGTCCACAACTCGCATTGCTCCTACTGCGGCACCGCCTTCGCCGCCGACGCCGCGTGGCCGCGAACCTGCGCGACCTGCGGCCAGACCACCTGGCTGAACCCCCTGCCGGTGGCCCTGGTGATGATGCCCATCATCGGCACCGACGGCCGCACCGGCCTGCTGACCGTCCGCCGCGGCATCGAGCCGCAGCTGGGCCGGATCGGCCTGCCCGGCGGCTTCATCGAGGAGGGCGAGAGCTGGCAGCAGGCCGCGGTCCGCGAGCTGTGGGAGGAGACCGGCCTGCGCGCCGAGGTGGAGGAGGTGGAGCTCGCCGACGTGCTGAGCGCCCCGCACTTCGTGATCCTCGTCTTCGGCCGGGTCAAGCCCCGCCCGATCGAGGACCTGGCGGACCTGACCCCCGAGCGCGTGCACGCCCTGTCCAACGGCGAGACCCAGGAACTGGTCGTGGTCGACCGCGCGCAGCCGCTGGCCTTCCCGCTGCACACCGAGATGAGCGATCGATTCTTCGCCGGTCTGGCCTGACCCGCCATGCGGGTTACCCCCGAACCGCGACCCCCGACACCCCCGCCGACCACGCCCGGAGCCGCCCCGAACGGCCGCCGACCACCGCCGGGACCCCGCCCGACCGGGTGGATCTGTGCGCCACGAGAGTGACGACACGGCGCCCACCTTGCCATTTCACCTATCGTCGCCGAGCTGGTAGTGCTACCGTGACGCTCGGTCGCACTGGGCAGTCGGTTCATGAAGCACATCCGGACTCACTCCAAGCTCGACCGGTATCGGCGCGACAGGCGCTGGTACCCCACCACCGGTCCCGCTCACAGCGGGAGTGATTTCCGAGGTAGAACGCAGCATGGCAACTGGCACGGTCAAGTGGTTCAACGGCGAGAAGGGCTACGGCTTCATCGCTCAGGACGGCGGCGGCCCGGACGTCTTCGTCCACTTCTCGGCCATCGAGGGCTCCGGTTACCGGAACCTCGAGGAGAACCAGCCGGTCGAGTTCGAGATCACCCAGGGTCCGAAGGGCCCGCAGGCGGAGAAGGTTCGGGCGCTCGCCCAGTAACCGGACCCAATCACTCACAGTTGCCCCCGCGACGCTTGTCGCGGGGGCTTCTTGGGCTTGTCCGGCCTACTCCCCGAACCCCGCCGGCAGCACCCGGTCCTGCGGCCCGTCGTACCACTCCGGCCCCTGCATCTGCAGCGACAGCGGCTGCACCATGTCCGAGTTCTCCGAGGCGCGCCACCCCCTCTCGCGCGTCGACTCCTCGATCGAGTGTGCGCACAGGGACAGCGACCGCGCGGTGATGAACATCGCCTTCATCTCCAGCGGCGAGTAGCCCGCGTCCAGGCCGATGCAGCCCATCGCGCCGGGCCCGTTGATCCACAGGCGGCGGCCGAAGACCGGCTCGGTGGCGTCCTCCATGGCACGGGCGACGGCCACGTACGTCCCGCTGATCCCCCACTTGTCGCTGAGCTCCAGCAGGCGCACCGTGCGCGGGTCGCGGATGTGCTGCGCGTGGTGGTAGCCGGGCATGTTCTCGCGGCGTGCGCGCATCTCCTGCACGGTCAGGGCCGCGGCCTCCGGCATCGGGATGCCTTCGTCGGCCGCGCGCTGCTCCACGCCGAGGAACATGGTCGCCGGGCGGTCGGCCGTGCCGTGCAGGCGGCCGATCGCCGCGACGCCGGCCGACACCGCGCCGTTCAGCTCGGCGCCGCCGGAGGTGGCGAAGCGGACGGTGGCCGAGGAGGGCGACATCGCATGCTCGGCCAGCGAGACCATCATCGCGTTGGTGATCCTCGCCTGCGCCTCGGTCGGCAGTTCGCCCTTGAGGACCAGGAACAGCATCTGGCCGAAGTCCAGGTTGCCGGTGAGCTCGTTCACGTCGTAGCCGCGGACCACGATCCGGTCGCGGTTCTTCCACGCGATGTCGGACTTCCAGTGGAAGGGCGTCTTCTCAGTCATGGGTGTTTCCGTTCTTCAGTCGTTCCGGGAAATAGCGGGACTCGGGGTCCAGGACGTCGCGCAGCAGCGCGAGGTCCTCGGAGGAGGGAGCGGCGACCACCGCCAGCCGGTCGGCCACCCTCGGGGTGAACCCGGTGTTCGCCAGCACGTCCTCGACCGTGGCGCCGGGCATGAGTGCGGTGACGGTCAGCTCGCCGACCGTGTCGTCGCCCTCCATCACGCACAGGTCGGTGACCACCTTCACCCGCACCGGGTTCAGCCCGACCCGCCTGCGGGCGCCGGGCCCGTCCAGGAAGCCGGGCGAGGTGATGTAGTCACAGCGCTCCGGGAAGCGTCGCTTCTCGTGGCTGGTGAGCACCACGATCGTGGCGCAGTGCGACGCGATGTCGTTGGCGCCGCCGCTGCCGGGCAGCCGCACCCGGCCGCTGCCGCGCTCGATCCAGGTGGAGTTGATGTTGGCGTGCGCGTCGATCTGCGCGCCGCCCAGGAACCCGGTGGCCACCAGCCCGCGCTGCACGAATCCGCCGAGCGACTCGATGAGCGAGCCCAGCTTGCTCGGCGCGTGCATGATCCGCGGGTCCACCACCGACAGCGGCGTGGGCACCACCTTCGGGAACACCACGCCGGACTCGATGAGCAGCCGGGCGCTCGGCGCGTGCGTCCGCTGCGCCACCAGCCCGGCCAGCAGCGGCAGCCCGGTGCCGGCGATCACGCAGTCGCCGTCGGCGATCTGCCGCGCGCCCTCGAACACCAGCAGTTCGCGCGGCAGCGCGGCGGCCGGGACTCCCGTCCCAGGCCCGCTAAGCCCGCTCCCAGGTCCGCTACCAGACCCGCTCACAGGTCCGCTCACAGGCCCGCTGACAGCTCCACTCACAGCCTCGGCCACGGCTCCGCCCACAGCCCCTGCCACAGGTCCGATCGCGCTCACAGCAGCCTCCGCATCTGTTCGGCCATCGCGGCCCGTGCCGACCCGCCGGGATCGCTGGCGGCCAGATAGCCGTCGAAATCGGCGTGCGCCGCGACCTGCTCGGCGAGGAACGCCCGCGGGCCCTCGTCGCCGGCCTTGGCCCGCTTCTGGTACCCGTCGATCTCGGATTCGTAGTAGTCGTACCTGCGATACACACTGGTCGGCCACGCGCCCCACGGCTGCTCCACGACCGCGCTGATGTACGCGCCGGAGATGGTGACGCGCTCGGGCTGGTCGTCGAACGCCCCGGCCGGCAGCACCTCCTCCACCGACACGATCACGTGCCGCGAGGCCCGCACCATGTCCACCTCGTGGCTCGTCACGCCGTCGATGACCACGTTGCCGTCGGCGTCGGCGGCGTTGGCGTGGATCAGCGAGACGTCGGGGGTGCAGGCGCGCACCAGCACCACCGGCTCGCCGCTCCAGGGGTCGGAGGTGACCACCGCGTCCTGTTCGGCGACGAGGCGCTCCAGCACCGAGGAGCCCAGCAGCGAGCGCACCGGCATGAACGGCAGCCCCATCGCGCCGGCCAGGAACCGGGAGGCCATCGACAGGTGCGAGTAGTCGCGCACCTCGATGCGGTTCGCCTCCACCGCCCGCCGCCAGCTGAACAGCGTGCCGAACTTCTCCAGGTTGCCGCTGCCCTGCTCGGTGCGGGCCACGAGCCCGGCGGCGACCAGGTGGTCCAGCGGCAGCGACAGGTTGCAGCCGACGACCGTCAGGTCGCCGATGTCCTGCCGCACCACCTCGTGCACCAGCGCCATCGGGCAGCGGTTGATGTTCTGGCCGCCCAGGCCCAGCACCGCGCCGGGCTCGACGAAGGCCTGCACCGCCTCGGCGGCGCTCATCACCTGCGCCTGGCCCAGGGGATTCAGAAGCTGATGCACGCCGACCGCCATTCGGTGTAGAAGTCCCAGACCTCCGGCGAGCACTCCGGCGCGCCGTACTGCGACTGCTTGGCGCCCATGTGCGGCAGGTGCGCGTAGGCGCCGACGCCGGGCCGGTTGACGTGGAGCATGCCGGCCTCGAAGCGTTCCAGCGCCTCGAAGATGTGGGCCGGGTTCTGCGTGAAGATCGTGCCGGACATGCCGTACTTCACCGAGTTGGAGATGCGCATGGCGTCCTCGAAGCCGTCGCAGTCGATGACCGACAGCACCGGGCCGAAGATCTCCTCCTGCGCGATCTCGCAGTCCCAGGGGACGTCGCGCAGCACGGTCGGCTGGACGTAGTAGCCGTCCGGGACGCCCTGGGTGTGGCGGTGGCCGCCGACCGCGACCTTCGCCCCGGCTTCCTGGGCCTTGGTGATGGCGTTCAGGCACGCGGTCATCCGGTCCTCGTTCACGACCGGGCAGACCTCGGCGTCCGGATCGAAGGGGTTGCCGACCTTCAGCGCGGCGGCCTTCGCTACGACCTTCTCCAACAGCGCCTCCTTGACGGCGGCGTCGACCACCACCCGGGACGTCGCCGAGCACCGCTGCCCGGCCTGCCCGAACGCCCCGAACACGATCGCCGCGGCGGCCTTGTCCAGATCGGCGTCGGCCAGCACCAAGACGGCGTTCTTGCCGCCGAGCTCCAGCTGCGTCTTCATCAGCCGGCCGGCGCCGGCGATGTGGATCGCGCGCCCCACCGGCAGCGAGCCGGTGAAGGAGATGCCGGCCACCCGCGGGTCGTCGGTCAGCGCCTCGCCCGGCTCCCGGTCGCCCTGCACCAGGTTCAGCACGCCGTCGGGGACCCCGGCGTCGGCGAAGGCCTGCACCAGCAGCGCCGCGGAGTAGGGGGTGAACGGCGAGGGCTTCAGGACGCTGGCGCATCCGGCCACCAGTGCCGGCGCGACCTTCCAGATCGGGATGGTCAGCGGGAAGTTCCACGGCGTGATCAGCCCGACCACGCCGATCGGCTGCCGGAACGTCATCGCGACGGTCCGCGGCTCCTCGGCCGGCGTGGTGTGGCCGTTGAGCCGGCGGCCCTCGCCGGCGGTGAAGTCCAGGATCGCCATCCCGCGCCGGACCTCGCCCAGCGCCTCCTTGTAGAGCTTGCCCTGCTCCCGGCTGATCGCCCGGGCGAACTCGTCCTCGCGCTCGCCGATGATCCGCTCGGCCCGGCGCACGATCTCGGCCCGCTTGATCGGCCCCAGCGCCCGCCAGGCCGGCAGCGCGGCCGTGGCGGCGTCCACCGCACGCACCGCATCGGCGGCCGTGGAATCGGCGAAGCGGCCGAGCACGTCGGAGGTGTCGGCGGGACTCACGTCGGCCCGGGTGCCGCCGGCCTCGGCCGGGCCCCAGACCCCGCCGACGAAGTTGCCGAGGTGTTCGGGGCGGACAGGGAGATGATCAACCATGGTTCCTACCTTGGGATAAGCGCGGGCATCCGCCAAGACCGCTCTTCGGCATGGAAGTGATAGCGGCTCGCTATGCGGCAGCAGGCGCATCGAAGCACATCAGCGAGCAGTTGGATGAACAGTGCGTTAACCCCGGGGTGACCTGTCGTACCTGCCTGCGGCAAGGCCTTCCGCTATAGCCCTCATAGCCGGTACCCCGGTTGGCGGCTTATGTGCGCGAGGGAAAACTGCGGTTCACGGAGCACCTGCGACGACCACTCGGAAATCACCTTTCGGTCACTTGCAGACCTTGGCTCTGGATCACGCTGTCCATGGAGATTCCCCTAGAAGGGTTCGTCAATGTCGCACGTACTGTCCCGCCCGCGCACCCGCCGCACCGGCGCCCTGATCGCCGTCGGCGGACTGGCGCTGACCGGACTGACGGCTTGTGCTTCCGCCAAGAACACTCCCGCCGCCGGCACCAGCACCGCCACCTCCGCGGCGGCCGCGGCCACCTCCTGCCCGGCCCTCGGCGCCGCCGCGCCGACCGCGCCGGCCAAGGCCGACGGCTCCGGCGGCCAGGTGACCATCTACAGCGCCGACGGTTTGTACGACGCCAAGGACGACAACAACTGGTACAACCAGGAGTTCAAGAAGTTCACGGCCCTGACCGGCATCCACGTGAACTACTCCGAGGACGGCTCCGGCGGCGTGGAGACCAAGGTCGACTCCGAGAAGTCGAACCCGAAGGCCGACGTCATCGTCACCCTGCCGCCCTTCATCCAGAAGGCCGAGGCCTCCGGCCTGCTGCAGCCGTACGCCCCGGCCTGCGTCGACAAGGTCGACCCCTCGCTGGTGGACAAGAACGGCGAGTGGGAGGCGGTGATGGGCAACTACCTGTCCTTCATCTACAACACCAAGGCGCTGCCGGACGGCCCGCCGAAGACCTGGAACGACCTGCTGGACCCGAAGTTCGCCAAGAAGCTCCAGTACTCCACGCCCGGCGTGGCCGGCGACGGCACCGCGGTGATGATCGCGGCGATCCACGCCTTCGGCGACAACCGCGACTCCGCCTGGGACTTCTTCAAGAAGCTCCAGTCCAACAACGTCGGCCCGTCCAAGTCCACCGGCGCGCTGGAGAGCAAGGTCAACACCGGCGACCTGCTGGTGGCCAACGGCGACGTGCAGATGAACTACGTCGACAGCACGACGCAGTACCCGAACAACAAGATCTTCTTCCCGGCGGGCAACGACGGCAAGCCCAGCACCTTCTCGCTGCCGTACATGGCCGGCCTGGTCAAGGGCGCGCCGAACGCCGACAACGGCAAGAAGCTGATCGACTTCCTGCTCTCCGAGGGCGCGCAGCTGGACGCCTCCAAGGTGGCCTACGGCTTCCCGGCCCGCACCGACATCAAGCCCACCGACAGCAACTACGCGGCTCTGAACGCGCTGATGCAGGGCGTGACCGTGTTCCCGGTGGACTGGAACGAGGTCGCGCAGAACTACAACAGCGACGTCAAGGCCTGGGACACCGCGACCGGCACCCCGAGCTGAGCGCACCAGCCCACCGTTTCCACACTGTTTTTTCTCGACCAGTTTTCCTTGACCAGGAGTGAGCATGGCCGCCACCGAAGCCGACCCATCGGCCCGACGATCAGGACCCAGATCCGGAGGCATCCGCTTCGACGACGTGACAGTCGCCTACAACGGAACCGTCGTGCTCGACTCCTTCACGCTGGACGTCGCCCCCGGCGAGGTGGTCGCACTGCTCGGGCCCTCGGGCTCGGGCAAGACCACCGCGCTGCGGGCGGTCGCCGGCTTCGTGCGGCCCGCGTCCGGCCGCGTGTACGCCGGCGGCCGCGACGTCACCGACCTGCCGCCGTACAAGCGCGGCCTGGGCATGGTGGTGCAGCAGTACGCACTGTTCCCGCACATGCGCGTGGAACAGAACGTCGCCTTCGGCCTGAAGGCACAGAAGGTTTCCAAGTCCGAGATCCCCGGCCGCGTCGCCGAGGCCCTGCGCATGACCGGCATGGCGCAGTACGCCAAGCGCTACCCGCGCGAACTGTCCGGCGGCCAGCAGCAGCGTGTGGCGATCGCCCGCGCCCTGGCCATCGAGCCCGCGGTCCTGCTGCTGGACGAGCCGCTGTCGGCACTGGACGCACAGCTGCGCAGCGGAATGCTCGCCGAACTGGCGCGCCTGCACCGCGAACTGCCGGATGTCAGCATCCTGTATGTCACGCACGACCAGATCGAGGCCCTGACCCTGGCCGACCGCATCGCGGTGATGAACGACGCGAAGCTGGTCGAGGTCGGCACGGCGCGGGACCTGTACAAGCGGCCCGGCACGGAGTTCGCGGCCGGCTTCGTGGGCAACTCGAACCTGCTGCCGGTGACGGTCGCGGAGTGCACGCCGCACGCCGACGGGTCGTTCCGGGCCCGGGTGCGGATCACGCCGGACGCCGACCCGGTGACGGCCACCTGCACCGAGCCGGCCGGGGCCGGCGAGCAGCGGACGCTGTGCCTGCGGCCGCACTTCCTCGGTCTGGCCGCCGCCGACCACCACGACAACGCCTTCCCGGGCACCGTGACCGAGGTGCAGTGGCGAGGCTCGGCGCACCGGATCTTCACCGACGTGCACGGCCACGAGGTGCGGCTGGACACCAACGAGCTGCGGAACCCGCCGGCGATCGGCGATGAGGTGTGGCTGCACTTCTCGGCCGAGGACGCGGTGCTGATCCCGGCACAGGTTGCGGGCGGCTCCCGATGACCGCCGTCACCGAACTCCCTCCTGCCTCGCCGGTGACGCCCGGCAACCGTGGCGCGGCGCTCGCCAACAAGCCCCGCCGCTCCACCGCCTGGCTCTGGTCCACTCCCCCGGTCCTGTTGCTCGGCGCAGCTTTCCTGTATCCGCTCTACCTCGTCGTCAAGCAGGCGATCGAGGGCAGCCCGCCGGATCCGAGCAATCCCTTCAAGGTGACCACGTCCTTCTCCGACACCCTGAAGGACCCGGGCACCCGGACCGTCATCAAGAACACGATCCAGATGGCCGTCTACTCCACGGCTGGCTGCCTCGTCCTGGGCTTCCTGCTCGCGCTGATCATCGCGTTCGTGCCGTTCCCCGGCGCCAAGGCGGTGTCGCGCTTCATCGACGTGTTCCTGTCGTTCCCGTCGTTCCTGATCACCGTGTCGATCATGTTCCTGTACGGCCGGGTCGGCATGGTGAACCACATCGCCGCCTCGCTGACCGGCGGGCGGCACGACACGCCGATCAACTTCGTCGAGTACTCGCCGTGGGGCATCTGGCTGGCCGAGCTGATCTACTTCACGCCGTTCGTGATGCGGCCGCTGCTGACCGCGTTCTCGCAGATCGACACCGGGCAGCTGGAGGTCGCCGCCTCGCTCGGGGCCCGGGCCGGCCGCGTCGTCGTGCAGGTGATCCTGCCCGAGGCGCTGCCCGCGCTGTTCGCCGGCGGCTCGCTGGTGCTGATGCTGACGATGAACGAGTACGGCATCGTCTCCTTCACCGGCGCCAAGTACCAGACACTCCCGGTGCTCATCGAGAACTTCGCCAAGGAGCAGACCAACTACGCCGGGGCGTGCGCCCTGGCCGTCATCAACATCGTGCTGTCGCTGGCGCTGTTCACCGGCTACCGCGTCCTGCTCGCCCGGATGTCTGGAGGCCGCCGTGCTGCTGTACACGCGTAGATCGCAGCGGATCGCGTGGGCGGTCTTCGGGTTCTTCTTCCTGCTGCTGTTCGGGCTGCCGTTCGGCGTGCTGGTCCTGGCGGCCTTCACCCGGCAGTGGAACGGCGCCTTCCCCTCCTCCTACACGTTCTCCAACATCACCGCGGCCTTCCACACCGACCCGCTCGACGGCCTGGAGACCTCGCTGATCACCGCGCTGCTGTCCAGCGTGATCGCGCTGGTGGTCGGGACGTGGGCGGCCCTGGCCCTGGACGCGGTCCGCAACCGCGCCGGCAAGACGCTGGTCCAGACGGTGTTCATGCTGCCGATCGCGGTCCCGTCGGTGGTCGTCGGCCTGGCCCTGCTGGTCGCGTTCTCGCAGGGCCCGGTCCTGCTGAACGGCACCAACACCATCGTGGTGATGGCGCACGCGATCCTGGTCACCGCCTACGCCTTCCAGCAGGTCTCGGCGGCGGTGACGCGCCTGGACCCGGCGTTCGAACAAGCAGCGGCCTCGCTCGGCGCGCGGCCGTACTACACGCTGCTGCGGGTGAAACTGCCGCTGCTGCTGCCGGCGCTGACCGGCTCGCTGGCGCTGTGCTTCGCGCTGTCGATGGGCGAACTCGGCGCCACGGCGATGGTGTACTCGGCCGACTGGACGACGCTGCCGCTGCGCATCTACGCGCTGGACGACCGCGGGCACCAGTTCGTCGCGGCGGCGGTGACCGCGGTGATGATGACGATCACCTTGGCGGTGCTGCTGGTGTTCTCGCGGATTCGGACACGCGCGAACTATCGGTGACTTCGGCGGAAGGAGCCGAGGGCCCGGGTCGCCACCGGGCCCTCGGAGCTCCTTTCCGCTAGATCAAACTTATAACGCTGATGAGGGTGATCACGGAGGCTTCCTCATCAACCTCATATTCGATGAGGCCCAGAGAGCTCACCGCCCAGGCCCGCTTCGTGACTCCACCAGCTGTTCTTTCGGCGACGTCGCCACCTTGTCCGTAGGGGTCGTTGCCGATCTCCAAACAAGCCATCACGAACATCGCGTGTGCCATCTCAGGCATTGCGGCGATTGCCTCAGTCAACGCCATCTCGAAGATAGTGCTGTACCTCATGCCGCCTGTTGGGCCCGCTCTTGCTCCCAGCGCTCCCGGTAACCAGGGAATGCCTCATCGAACGGGATGCCGTTACCCGTGGCAAGGCTCCGGTCCGACCGGAACGCTTCCAGTCGGCCTGCCTTGTTCAGCACAGCGATGATGAACCAGTACCCGAAGGTTTTCTGCAAATCGTCGATGTGCGCCGACTCGATGGCCGCATTGAACTCGGCGACCTCATCCTCGGGCAGCGCTTCGCGGACTGCGACGATAGTGCGGTCTAAGCGGACCGTGTAGTGACTCAACTCTTTCTTCCTTTCCTTGCCGGCCCGCAGCCACCTCCACTGTGACACCCGCAACACCCCCGTGTCGCCTCAAGCCGCACCCCACCAGGAAAGTTACCCGCTGGTAGCCTTCCCTCATGACTTCAGACCCGGCCGCGCTGTTCAACCCGCGCACCCTCGACTTCTCGCGCTTCGACGAGGAGACCCAGCGGCTGCTCACGGCCGTCGTCGACTGGTTCGAGGGGCGGGGCAAGCGGCGCCTGCTCGCCGAGGACCTGGACCGGGTCTGGTACGCCGACTTCCTGGAGTTCGCCGCGAAGGAGAAGCTCTTCGCGACCTTCCAGACCCCCGCGACCGACGCCTTCGGCCCGGCCGCGCCGGCGCAGCGCTGGGACACCGCGCGCAACGCCGCGCTGAGCGAGATCCTCGGCTTCTATGGGCTGCCGTACTGGTACACCTGGCAGGTCACCGTCCTGGGCCTCGGGCCGGTCTGGATGTCGGAGAACGCCGCCGCGCGCGAGCGGGCCGCGCGGCTGCTCGACGAGGGCCATGTCTTCGCCTTCGGCCTGTCGGAGAAGGAGCACGGCGCCGACGTCTACTCAACCGACATGATCCTCACCCCGGACGGCGACGGCGGCTACACCGCCACCGGCGGCAAGTACTACATCGGCAACGGCAACGTGGCCGGTCTGGTCTCCGTCTTCGGCCGGCGCTCCGACGTCGAGGGTCCCGACGGCTACGTCTTCTTCGCCGTGGACAGCCGCCACGAGAAGTTCGAGCTGGTGCAGAACGTCGTCGACTCGCAGATGTTCGTCAGCGAGTTCAAGCTGCACGAATACCCGGTCACCGAGGCCGACATCCTGCACGCCGGCGCCGACGCCTTCAGCGCCGCGCTGAACACCGTCAACGTCGGCAAGTTCAACCTGTGCACGGCCTCGGTGGGCATCGCGGAGCACTCGTTCTACGAGGCCATCACGCACGCCCACAACCGCATCCTGTACGGCCACCCGGTCACCGACTTCGGCCACGTCCGCGCCTCCTTCGTCGACGCCTACGCCCGCCTGGTCGCGATGAAGCTGTTCAGCGCCCGCGCCGTCGACTACTTCCGCAGCGCGAACGCCGAGGACCGCCGCTACCTGCTGTTCAACCCGGTCACCAAGATGAAGGTGACCTCCGAGGGCGAGCGGGTCGTGGACCTGCTCTGGGACGTGATCGCGGCCCGCGGCTTCGAGAAGGACACCTACTTCAACGGCGCCACCCACTACATCAGGGCCCTGCCGAAGCTGGAGGGCACGGTCCACGTGAACCTCGCGCTGGTGCTGAAGTTCATGCCGAACTACCTACGCGTCTTTGACGGCATTGAGCACAGCGCGCCGCAGGACTACCCCGAGGTGCCCACGCGCTCCGACGCCGCCGACGACGCCTTCCTGTTCCACCAGGGCCCGGCGCGTGGCCTGGGCAAGGTGCGCTTCCACGACTGGCGCGCGGCCTACCGCGAGGCGGCCGGTGTGCCGAACGTCGCGCGGTTCACCGAGCAGGCCGAGGCGCTGACGCAGTTCCTGGCGACCTGCCCGCCGGACGAGGCGCAGCAGAAGGACCTGGACTTCCTGCTCAACCTCGGGCACCTGTTCACGCTCGTGGTCTACGGCCAGCTGGTGCTGGAGCAGGCGCGCCTGACCGGGCTGGAGGACGAGGTCGTGGACCAGATCTTCGACTTCCTGGTCCGTGACTTCTCCGAGTACGCCGTCGCCCTGCACGGCAAGGCGTCCTCGACGCCGGAGCAGCAGGCGTGGGCGCTGGGCGCGGTGCGCAAGCCGGTCGTGGACGAGGCGCGGTTCGGCCGGATCTGGGAGCGGGTGGCGGCTTTGTCCGGCGCTTACGAGATGCGCCCCTAGAGTTCACCGGAGCCCTCTACCATCCCCGCATGGGGGACTTGTTCATCGTGGTAGGGGGCAACGCCCTCGCCAACAGGCTCACGGTCGAGTTGACCCGACAGTACGGCGTCCGGACGGCGGCCATCGTGCCCGCCCAGGAGACGCCGTACACCATCCAGATCGCCAGGGTGCTCGGCGCGGAGAACACGATCACCGACGCCTACGTGTCGGAGGAGGCCCTGCGCCAGGCCGGGATCGACCAGGCGCAGGCGATCGCCTTCGTCGACGGCGACGACCGGACCAACATCCACGCCGCCATGCGCGCCGCGGCCCTGCGCCCCGGTATCAGGGTCGTGATCCGGATGTTCAACCAGCGGCTCGGGGTGCACATCGCGCAGCTGGTGGACAACTGCACGGTGCTGTCGGCGTCGGCCACGGCCGCGCCGGCGTTCGTCAACGCCGCCCTGCAACGCCCGCACTCGGTCAGCGCGGGAGGCCGGGCGCTGCGGGTCGCGATCGGCCCAGACATCGACATGCGGCAGACGCCGTTCCTGATCGCCGACGGCATCGACCGGGACCGGCAGTCCGAGATCGAGATGTTGCCGGTGGCGGCGGCGCGCAGCCGCACCCGGGAGTGGATGCTGTTGCAGGAGCGCTCGCCGCGGCACGCGGCGCTCCAGTTCCTGGACGTCACCGACATGGTGGTGCAAGGGAACGTGTACAAGGCCTCGCCGGCGGCCCGCCTGCTGTGGCGCGCGTCGGACACGCTGAAGTTCTTCACCAGCGCCAAGCTGCGGACGATCCTGATGGCGGCGGTGGCCACGCTGGTGGTGTCGTTCACCGGGATCTGGTTGCTGGCGCGGCCGTTCGGCTGGGCCGTGTACGAGTCCTTGCTCGACGTCGCCGGTTCCGCGGTCCCGGACACCTACGGCCAGCCGAGCTCGGTCGGCGGGAACCTGCAGCGGTTGTTCCAGGTGGCGATCACGCTGTCCGGCATCGTGCTGATGCCGGTGGTGACCGCGGTGTTCGTGGAGAGCACCGCGACCCGGCGCAGCGTCCGCACCCGGCAGCCGAGCACGGGCCTGCGCGGCCATGTCGTGGTGGTCGGCCTCGGCAACGCCGGCACCCGAGTCACGGCGCTGTTCCGCGAGCTCGGCGTTCCGGTGGTGGGCATCGAGCGCGACGCCGACGCCCGCGGGATCGCGGCGGCGCGCGGCCTGGACGTCCCGGCGGTGGTCGGCGACCGGCCGATCGACGACGCGCTGCGCCGCGCGCAGATCGGCCGGGCCCGCGCGGTCGTGGCGGTCACCGGCGACGACGTGACCAACCTGGAGGCGGCGCTGGAGGCCCGGGCCATCAACCGCGAGGTGCGGGTCGTGGTGCGGCTGTTCGACGACGACTTCGCCTCGCACGTCTACAAGGAGTTCGGCAACACCGCCTCCCGCTCGGTGTCCTACCTCGCGGCCCCGGCCTTCGCCGCCGCGATGATGGGACGCGAGGTGCTGGGGACGCTGTCGGTGTATCGCAAAGTCCTGCTGATCGCCGAGGTCGCCGTCGAGGCCGGCTCGGAGCTGGCCGGGCGGGAGCAGCACGACCTGGACAAGCCGGGCCTGACCAGGGTCCTGGCGGTGCGGCGGGCCGGGAGCACGGCGTTCGACTGGTCGGGGGCCGACCGCGGGCGGGTACTGGTGGCCGGCGACCGGCTGATCCTGGCGGCCACGCGCGCCGGTTTCGGCGCGCTGGCGGGGCGCGTCGGAGACGGGAATGAGGGGAATACGGAAGCGGAGCCGGAATCAGGAGACTGAGGCTGAGGCTGACAAGGGAGGAACACGACTGTGAGCGAGAGCCCTGGAGGCGGAACGGATTCCGGCGTTGAGGGGTTCGCCCCGCCGGACGGTGGTTTCGCTCCCGTAGGGCGCTCGGTTCAACAGACATATCCCGTGTATCCCGTGTATCCCAGCTACACCAGCGGCTACTACGGGCCGCCGCTGCTTCGGAAGCAGACCAGCGGTCTGGCGGTCACCGGCATGGTGCTCGGGATTCTCAGTCTGCTGCTGTTCTGGGCGTCGCTGCTGGCGCCGTTGCTCGCGATCCTGGGGATCGTCTTCAGCCTGACCGGGATATCGCAGGGTTCGAAGCCCGGCTGGACCGGTACGGGGATGGCCGTCGCCGGACTGGTGTGCTCCCTGCTCACCGCGGCGATCTGGGTCATGTTGGCGGTCATCCTGGCCACCCTCATCGCCTGACCCGCTCGGCCATCCCCGAGGCGTCAGTCCTCAGCAGTCCCGGAACTCCGGCGACTGGTTCAGGATCTGCGCCCGCTCCGACGTGAAACGCCGGTACGCCTCCGAGTCGGCGGCCTCCGGACGGAACACCGCGACGCGGTGGCAGTTCTGGAAGGCGAGCTTCACCGCGAAGCGCCGTTCCAGGCTGCCGCGGATGGAATCGGAGGCCAGAGCGCGCAGGAGTTGGCCGCGCTCGGCCTCGGACGGGGCGATCTGGTTGTCCGCGAACTGCTTGGCGGGGTCGGCGTGCAGTTCCGCGGCGAGCTTCTCGACCATGGTGTGGGCGTACGGGAGCGAGGCCGCGACGGTGTCGGCGAACGCGGTCTGGTCCACCTCGCCGGCCTCGGCCTGCTCGAGCAGGTGGGGTGCGACGTCCAGGGACATGCTGGGGCTTCCTCTCTCGAAAATGAATGTCGTTTTCAAGAGAAGGATAGACCGGGGCCGGGAACCGGGGCTCGCGCTTTGGTCAGCTCGGCGTGTCGCGCGCGGTGAACAGCACCGCGAGCTGGGTCCGGCTGCCGCAGGAGGTGGCGGCCAGGACGCGCGTCAGGTGCTTCTTCACGGTGTCCACGCCGATGAACAGCCGCGCCGCGATCTGCCGGTTGGTCAGCCCCTGCGCGGCGAGGTCCGCGACGTCCCACTCGCGCGGCGTCAGGTCCCAGTCGCCGCGCGACGCCTCGCGCGAGCGGTGCCGCGCCAGTTGCTCGACGGCCAGCGGCGTCAGGTGCCGGCGCAGCACACGGAGCACGGCGAGGTCGCGGTCGGGGACGCGGCCCGCCCCGGCCATCCCCAGCGCCGGGACCGCGAGGCCGACCCAGAGCACCCCGGACGGCGCGGCGTCGACGAGCATCGCGGCCTTGTCGGCGATCCCGCGCGGCAGCAGGAACTCGTCGCGGAAGCGGGAGCCGTCGGCCACGTCGGTCAGCCGCACGACGCCGACCTCGCCCAGCCACCGCAGGAAGGCCTCGTCGCGGAACGGGTCCCGCCGGGCCCAGCCCTCGGCGTCATAGGTGCGCAGGAACTCGGCCGAATACCCGGCCAGCACCCCGCAGCCGTTCTCGACCGCGTCGGACGCGGTGTCGCCGTGCAGCACCGTCACGCCGTTGTAGCCGAACCAGCTCTGCAACGCCGTGACCAGCCGCTCCCGGAACTCGGCGAGATCCCCGGCCCGGTCGACGGCCTCCACCACCCCGACCGCCCGCCGGTAGTCCTCCGGACTCAGCGGCTCGTCGGCGGGCAGGGGGCGGGGACGCGGCGCGGGGCCGGGCAGCGCGATGGTCACCCTTCGATGTTCCACCTTCGGGCCATACCGCGGCCACCGCGGTCCGTCCCAAGATGGACACCATGACAGACGCGATCCACACCCCCCGCCGCTGGTTCATCACCGGCGCGAACAGCGGCTTCGGCCTGGCCCTGGTCCACGCCGCCCTGGCGGCCGGCGACGAGGTGGTGGCCGCCGTCCGCCGCCCGGAGACGATGACCGAACTGGCGGCGGCATCGGCGGGGCGCGTATCAGTGGTCGAACTCGACGTCGGCAAGCACGAGCAACTCGCGGCCGCCGTCGAGGCCGCGGGCCGCATCGACGTCCTGGTGAACAACGCCGGCTTCGGCATCCTCGGCGCCATCGAGGAGACCAGCCAGGCCGAACTCCGCAACGCCATGGAAGTGATGTTCTTCGCCCCGCTCGAACTGACCCGCCTGGTCCTGCCCCAGATGCGGGCCCGCCGCAGCGGCACCGTCATCCAGCTGACCAGCATGGGCGGCATGCTCGCCTTCCCTGGCGTCGGCGCCTATTGCGCCGCCAAGGGCGCCCTGGAACTGGCCAGCGAGGCCCTGGCCGGCGAGGTGGCCCCACTGGGAATCAACGTCCTGATCGTCGAACCGGGCGCCTTCCGCACCGGCTTCGCCGCCCCGGCCGCGCTCCAGGCCGTGGACGCCCGCATCGCCGACTACGACGCCACCGCCGGCGCCACGCGCGACGGCCTGCCGACCTCGCACGGCGCGCAGGAGGGCGACCCGGCGAAGGCCGCCGCCGCGGTGCTCGAGGTGCTGGAGTGGAAGGAGCCGCCGCTGCGCCTCGCGCTGGGGAACGACGCGGTGGACGAGATCCGGAAGAAGCTGGCGGCGGTCGGCGCCGATCTCGATGCGACGGAACATCTGGGACGCGCGATGGGGGCGTGAGCCCTCGCCTCAGCCGAGATCCGCCTCCCCGGCGAACCGCTCCGCCGTCCCGTGAACCGTGCAGGCGAAAGCCCCGCACGCCAGCCCGCGCCGCATGCACTCCTCCACCGGCGCCCCGCGCAGCACCCCGGACATGAACCCGGTCACGAACGCGTCGCCGGCCCCGTTGCTGTCCACCACCGGCGCCGGCGGCGTGACCGCCGGGAAGTGGCGGACGCCGGGGACGTCGCGCAGCGCCAGGTACGCCCCGCGCGCGCCGTCCGTGGCCACGACGGTTCGGGCCCGGCCTCGGGCCAGCACGTCCGCGAGCGCCGCGTCCCGCCGGGCGCCCTCGCCCAGGTTCGCCGCGCTCATGAACACGTGGTCCGCGGCGTAGGCGAAGTCCTTGTGGTGGTCCGCGACGCCGTCCCAGTCGTGGAGGTCCGTCGAGATCGTCGCGGTGTGCCGGAGCGCCGACGGCAGCACGTGGCGTGCGTGGTCGGCGATGCACACGTGGACGTGCCGCGTCCGCGCGAGCCAGTCCTCGTAGAAGTCCTCCGGCAGGCGCTGGCCCGCCACGCCGCGCGGGTCGTAGAACGACATGCGCCGGCCGTCGGCGGACACCAGGTTCACCGCGCGCGTGGTGCCGGCGGCCGACGGGAGCCAGGAGAAGTCCAGCCTCTCCTCGGCGAAGCGGCGGCGGACCAGGTCGCCGAAGGGGTCCTGGCCGAGGAAGTCCACGAACTTCACCCGCAGGCCCAGCGCCCTCGCTCCGAGGGCCACGGCCGTGCCGGTGTGCGCGACGTAGGACTCGATCGGGTCCACCAGCAGCGAGTCCGCGTACGGCAGCGGCAGGTCCGGGACGCGGACGATCGTGTCGATCCCCGCGCCGCCGACCACCATGACATCGAACTCGACTTCAGTATCCTGCGACACCACGAAACCGCCCCGCCCCTGAGGTGAGAAACCGATCTACCGCCGCACCCGCGGCCCGGACCCCGTCGACCCGCGCACCACCAGCTCCGGTGCGAACACGAACTCCGTGTGCGGGGCGTGGCCGCCGCCGACCTCCTCCAGCAGCGCGCGCACCGCGGCCGCGCCCATGGCGGCGACCGGCTGGCGCACCGTGGTCAGCGGCGGGTCGGTGTACGGGATCAGCGGCGAGTCGTCGTATCCGACCACCGAGATGTCGCCCGGGACGGCCATGCCGCGGGCGCGCACCTCGGCGATGGCGCCGAGCGCCATCATGTCCGAGGCGCACACGATGCCGGTGCAGCCCTTGTCCAGCAGCTTCGCCGCCGCCGCGCGGCCGCCTTCGAAGCCGTACAGCGAGTACTCGACGAACTCCTCGGGGTTCGCCACCCCCAGGGTGTCGCGCAGCGCCGCCGTGAATCCCTCTATCTTGCGGATCACCGGGACGTAGCGCTTCGGGCCGACCGCCAGGCCGATGCGCTCGTGGCCGAGGTCGGCCAGGTGGTTCACCGACAGGCGGGCCGCCAGCGCGTCGTCCGGGGAGATGAAGGGTGCCGCGATGCCCTCGGCGTAGCCGTTGATGAGGACGAAGGGCACGCCCCGGTCGGACAGCCGGTGGTAGCGGTCGCGGGAGGCGGTGGTGTCGGCGTGCAGGCCGGAGGCGAACACGATGCCGGCGACGCCGTGCTCGATCAGCAACTCCACCAGGTCGTCCTCGGTGGCGCCGCCCGGGGAGACCGTCGCCAGCACCGGGGTGTAGCCGTGGTGGGTCAGGGCCCGCTCCACCGCCTGGGCCATCGCCGGGAAGATGGGGTTGTCCAGCTCCGGGATGATCAGGCCGATGAGGGCGGCGGTGCGCTGGCGCAGCCGGGTGGGCCGCTCGTAGCCCATGACGTCCAGCGCCGCCAGCACCGCCTGCCGGGTGGCGGCGGCCACCCCCGGTTTGCCGTTCAGCACCCGGCTCACCGTCGCCTCGCTCACCTTCGCCTGCGCGGCGATGTCCGCGAGTCGTGCGGTGGAGGGCAGTGAGGCGTTGTCCGTCATGGCGCCCATTCTTTCGCTCCCGGTCCTGGAAAATGCTAGATCCGCCACCAGGCGGCCGAGTCTGCGGGCAGGACGACACGGTCGGCCGTGACCGACACCTCGGCCGAGGCCACCAGCACCGTGCCCGGAAGCGGCAGCTCCACCGCCGCCGACCCGGTGTTCACCGTGCAGACGAACCCGTCGCCGCGCCGGAACGCCAGCACGCCCTCGGGCGCGGGCAGCCACACCAAAACCGTGTCGTCGGTCTCGGCGCCGAGCGCGGGCAGCTGCCGGCGCAGCGCGAGCGCCGAGCGGTACAGCTCCAGCATCGAGCCGGGGTCGCCGGACTCTGCTTCGACCGACTGCCCGCCCCAGGACGCCGGCGCCGGCAGCCACGAGGCCGTGGAGCCCTCCGGCCCGAAGCCGTACGTCGGCGCCTCGCCGGTCCACGGCAGCGGCACACGGCAGCCGTCACGGCCCTTCGAGGGGTCGCCGGACTGGATGCCCTGCGGGTCCACCAGGAACTCCACCGGGATGTCCAGCACCTCCGGCAGCCCGAGCTCCTCGCCCTGGTACATGTACGCCGACCCCGGCAGCGCCAGCATCAGCAGCGCCGCGGCCCGGGCCCGCGCCCGGCCCACGGCGCCGCCGCCGTAACGCGTGACGTGCCGCTTCATGTCATGGTTCGACAGCACCCAGGTCGAGGGCGCGCCGACCGAGCCAGCGGTGGCCAGCGAGTGGTCGATCGCGGTCCGCAGGGAGGCGGCCTCGAAGGGCCGGCCCAGGAAGTCGAAGTTGAAGGCCTGGTGCAGCTCGTCCGGCCGGACGTAGTTCGCCAGCCGCTCCGGCGTCGGCGCCCACGCCTCGGCCACGCCGATGCGCTCGCCGTCGTAGGAATCCAGCAGCAGCCGCCAGGCGCGGTAGATCTCGTGCACGCCGTCCTGGTCGAAGAACGGCAGGACCGCGTTGCCGATCATCTCGACGTGGTCGGCGTGCCCGACGTCCGGGAGCCCGGGGGCCTTGACCATGCCGTGCGCGACGTCGATGCGGAAGCCGTCGACGCCGAGGTCCAGCCAGAAGCGCAGGACGTCCAGGAACTCCGAGCGCACCTCGTCCAGGTCCCAGTTCAGGTCCGGCTGCGCGGGGGCGAACAGGTGCAGGTACCACTGGCCGGGCGTGCCGTCGGGGTTCACGGTCCGGGTCCAGGCCGGGCCGCCGAACACCGATTCCCAGTCGTTCGGCGGCAGCTCGCCGTGCTCGCCGCGGCCCTCGCGGAAGATGTAGCGGTCGCGGGCGGCGCTCCCCTCCGGCGCCGCCAGTGCTTCCACGAACCAGGCGTGCTGGTCCGAGGTGTGGTTCGGGACCAGATCGACGATGATGCGCAGGCCGCGGGCGTGCGCGTCGGTCATCAGGGCCCGGAAGTCGGCCAGGTCGCCGAAGACCGGGTCCACGGCGCGGTAGTCGGCGACGTCGTACCCGAAGTCGGCCATCGGCGAGGAGAAGAACGGCGTGATCCACAGCGCGTCCACGCCGAGGTCGGCCAGGTACGGCAGCCGGGAGCGGATGCCCGGCAGGTCGCCGACCCCGTCCCCGTTCGAGTCGGCGAACGAGCGGATGTAGACCTGGTAGATCACCGCGTCGCGCCACCAGTCGGTGCGCCGGGCGCCGGATTCGGACGCCAGGACGGCTTCGACGGCGAGTGTCTCGGTTGTCATGAACTCACGTGCCCCAGATTTTGTCGAACGCAGAGATAGTCGAACGGTGTGCGCGCATCAGCCCTTGGCGCTGCCGGAGGTCAGGCCGGCCACCAGGTTGCGCTGGACGAGCAGGAACATCACGCCGGCCGGGATGGCGATCAGCACCGACGCCGCGGTCATCAGGCCCCATTGGTCGGTGTACTGCGAGACGAAGGTGCGCAGGCCCACGGCCAGCGTGTACTTGTCCGTGCTCTGCATGAACGTGTTGGCGAAGGCCACCTCGGCCCACGCGGTGAGGAA
Source organism: Catenulispora sp. GP43 (assembly GCF_041260665.1). NCBI lineage: Bacteria > Bacillati > Actinomycetota > Actinomycetes > Catenulisporales > Catenulisporaceae > Catenulispora > Catenulispora sp. GP43. The sequence goes on from NZ_JBGCCT010000015.1 coordinate 72,917, forward strand.
GGAGTAGAAGGCGACGACGGCCAGCCCCGGCCGGGCCAGCGGCAGCACCAGGCGCCAGAAGGTGCCGAACGGCGAGAGCCCGTCGACCTTGCCGGCCTCGTCGATGTCGATCGGGATGGTGTCGAAGTAGCCCTTGAGCATCCACGCGCAGTACGGCACCGCGGTGGTGCAGTACACGAGGATCAGCCCGGCGAAGGAGTTCACCAGGTGCAGCTTGGACATGATGTTGTACAGCGGCACGATCAGCACCGCGACCGGGAACATCTGGACCACCAGCAGCAGCCACATGGTGGCGCGGAAGCCCGGGAAGCGCATGCGGGACACGGCGTAGCCGCACGTGGCCGCGATGAACACGCCCAGGACCATGGTGCCCAGCGAGATGATCAGCGAGTTGCGGAACCAGGTGAGGAAGTCGGTGTTCTCCAGCACCTGGGTGTAGTTGCCGAAGTTCAGGTGGCTGAAGTCGCCGGGGTGGGCCCACTGGCCGTTGCCGGTCTTCAGCGAGGTCAGCGCGACCCAGGCGATCGGGAACACCGCGATGAAGGACGCGGCGATCAGCGTGGCGTGGATCGCGATCGACGCCAGCGGCGAGCGCTTGGTGCGCGAGGCAGTCCTCACACCACCACGCGCGCGGTCGGAACGTCCCCGCTCGGCGGACTTCGCGGGCTCAGTGGGCTTCACGGACTCGGTGGGCTTCACGGACTCGGTGGCGGCGCTCATGCCTGCACCTCCAGCTTGGCCTGCGAGCGGCGGTAGACGGTGGCGAAGACGAGCAGCATCGACAGGATCACCACACCGTAGGAGGCGGCCTCGGCGTACTGCCGGATGTTCGCGAACGCGATCTGGTAGGCGTGGGTGACCAGGATGTCGGTGGATCCGGCCGGTCCCCCGCCGGTGAGCAGGAAGATGACGTCGAACTTGTTGAAGGTCCAGATGACGCCGAGCAGCGTCACCGTCATCATCACCGGCCGCAGCCCGGGCAGCGTCACCATCCGGAAGCGCTGCCAGGCACTGGCGCCGTCCATCTCGGCGGCCTCGTAGAGCTCCTTCGGGATGGTCTGCAGACCGCCGAGGAAGGAGACCATCATGAACGGCACGCCCAACCAGACGTTGACCGCGATCACCGCGATCTTCGCCGAGGTGGGCTGGGCCAGCCACTGCACGCCGTGCATCCCGAAGTACTTCAGCACGGAGTTGAACACGCCGTTGTCGTTGTACAGCAGGCGCCAGGCGAAGGCCGCCACGAAGCCGGGGACCGCCCACGGCAGGATCAGCATCAGCCGGTAGCCGCCGCGGAAGCGGATCTTGCGGTTCAGCAGGACCGCCAGGCCCAGGCCTATGGTGATGTGGAAGAAGACGTTGACGAAGGTCCAGATCAGCGTCCAGGTCAGGGTGCTGTAGAAGTGCCCGTCGTTGCCGGACAGGATGTCCCAGTAGTTGTGCAGGCCGACCGACTTGTAGCTCGGCGGGATGTGGTTCACGCCGATGTCGTGGCCGATGTTGGACTCGTCGGCGTTGGTGGTCGACAGGTACAGGCCCCAGACGAAGGGGTAGCCGACCAGCACCAGCATCACGATGACGACCGGCGCCGCCATGGCCCAGCCGTACCAGTATTTGTCGAACGAGCGGCCCAAGCTCTTGAGTGGACGCATTTCTATCCTTCGGACTTCGGACCCTGTCGTGCCGTCATGTCGTTTCGGCGAGGAGGTGAGCCGCGCGGGAACCGGGACCCTCACTTCCCGGTTCCCGGCGCGGCCGGCTTGCGCGGACCTCAGCTCTTGCTGAAGTCCGGCAGGATCTGCGCGAACTGCGTCGCGGCGTCGTTCAGCCCGTCCTGCGCCGACTTCTGGCCGCCGAGGATGGCCTGGTAGTCGGTGTCCAGCGGGGTGAACAGGTCCGAGGCGCCGGGGACCGGCGGGCGGCCGACGGCGCTCTTCAGCGGGCCCTCGAACGCCGAGAGGATCTTGTTGTTCGCGACCTGCGGGTCGGAGTAGGCCGAGGTGCGGGTCGGCAGCACGTTGTTCTTGGCGGCGATGGTGGCCTGGTTCTGCGCGTCGTTCAGGAACGCCACGAACAGGTAGGAGGCGTCGAGGTTCTTCGAGCCCGCGTAGACCACCAGGTTGTGCCCGCCGACCGGGGCGCCGGCCTTGACCGAGCCGGCCGGGACGGTGGCGATGCCCAGGTTGTCGGCGTTGGAGAACGCCGAGCCCTTCAGGTCGTCGGAGGTGGACCACGGGCCGTTGACGACCATGGCGACCTTGCCGTCCTTGAAGGCGGTCTGCATGTTGCTGTAGCCGTCCTTGGTCACGTCGGTGACCGCGGCGCCGGACTTGATCAGGTCCTGCGCGATCCCCACAGCCTTGAGCGTGGTGGCGTTGTTGACCGTGATCTTCTTGGCCGAGGCGTCGATGATGTCGCCGCCCTCGCCGTAGATGAACGGCAGCAGGTAGTAGGACGCGGCGTCCAGGAACGTGCCGTCCACCCCGGTCTTGGCCTTGATCTGCAGGCTGTCGCTCTTCAGCTCGTCCCAGGTCTTCGGCGGGGTGGTGATGCCGGCCTTGGTGAGCAGGTCCTTGTTGTACAGCAGCGTCAGCGTGTCTGTGACCTGCGGAACGCCGTAGATCTTGCCGTTGTAGTGGTCCGACGCGTACGGCCCCGGCATGTAGTCGGAGGCGTCCTGGAGGGCCGGCGTGTTGTCCAGCGGCTGCAGGTAGCCCAGCTGCGCGAAGGCCGGCGTCCAGCCGACGTCGGCGCGCAGCACGTCCGGGGCACCGCTGCCGGACTGCGCGGCGGTCTTGAACTTGTCCTTGGCGTCCGCGAACGGGACGTTGACGTAGTTCACCTTGATGTTCGGGTACTTGGCCTCGAACGCCTTGATGATCGGCTGGTAGCTCGGCGCCTCGTTGGTGGCGTCGGAGGTGTCCCACCAGGTGACCGTGCCCTTCACCGAGGCCGGGTCCTTGGCGGCGGCCGACGCGCCGCCCGATGACTTGCTGCTGCTGCAAGCACTTGCAGCAAGCGCCAGTACCGCTATCGCCGCAATCCCGGCGCCACGCCTTGCAGACATGCTCCGTCGCATCGAAGACTCCTTGAGGGGCCACTTGAGGGGACAGCCGCTGCTATCTGCGCGGCGTGGGTCCCGACGGTAGCAACGGGCGCGAGCTCGTGAAAGACCTTGCAGCAAGATTCTTGCAACTTGCGGATAACGATGCGGCAACACGGACTTCACATAAGCGCGGCGTGGGGCGGACGGTCGCGGGGCGACAGCGCTCCGCAGTGGTTGCTGCAAGTTTCAGCGGAGAGTTGGTGGGGCTGGGTCGTGTGGGAGCGACTCGTTTCGCACTGGCGGTCGACGGTCGTTGGTATGAGAAAACCCGGGGCGCGATGTGGTCACGCCCCGGGTCGGGAACTTCGCTAGGCCGGTCCCATGGACTCAGCCGCTCTCAATCGTCCCGCTCCGCCAGCACCAACTCGCCGACCTCCTCGGTCAGCACCTCCCGCGCCTCGCGCGGCAGCCCGTCGTCGGTCACCAGCACCGCGGCCTCGCCGAGCCCTGCGAAGGCCGACAGCCCGACCACGCCCCACTTCGTGTGGTCGGCCACCACCACCAGGTTGCGGGCGGCGGCGACCAGCGCCCGGTTGGTCTCGGACTCCATCAGGTTCGGGCTGGTGTAGCCGGCCGCGGCGTCCATGCCGTACACGCCGAGGAACACCTGGTCCAGGTGCAGGGTGCGGATGGCCTGGACCGCTATCGGGCCGACCAGGGCCTCCGAGGGCGTGCGCATGCCGCCGGTGAGGATCACCGTCTGGTTGGTGCCGGGCTGGGCGCTCTCGTGGGCGTGCAGCACGTCGGCGACCCGCAGCGAGTTGGTGACCACGGTCAGGTCGGGGACCCCGACCAGGTGCCGGGCCAGGGTGTACGTCGTGCTGCCGCCGCTGATGCCGATCGCGGTGCCGGGGCGCACCAGCGCCGCGGCCTTGCGGGCGATCGCGTCCTTGGCCGGCTGCTCCATCTCGGCCTTGACCGTGAAGGCCGGTTCGTCGGTGGAGCCGGCGCGCCGCACCGTCGCGCCGCCGTGCACCTTGGTCAGGAGTCCGCGCGAGTCCAGGACGTCCAGGTCCCGGCGCACCGTCATGTCCGACACGCCCAGCAGGCGCGTCAGGTCGTTGACCCGCACGCCCCCGGTCCGTTGGACCTCCTCGAGGATCCGCGCCTGCCGCTGCGCTGCCAGCATCGGATTGTCCCTGTCCCCTTCACGCTGCCCCGGCTGCCCGGCCGGCCTGGTTTCCGGCTGAACGCACGGTAACACGCTCACCAACGCTTACAGGCCTGGTAGAGCGCCAGACCCGGGATCCGGGCCGAGCGCACCCGCCGCGGCGGGTCGAAACCGGCGGCGGTCAGCCAGGTCCGGAGCTCCTCCGCGGTGTACACGGTCGAGCCGGAGGTCAGCCGGACGAACAGCGCCAGGTGCGTGGCGGCCGCGTTCGCCCGGGTCCGGCCGGGCCGCGGCGGGTCGGCGAAGGCGTCCAGGACGGCCAGCGTGCCGCCGGGCTTCAGCGCCGCGGCGGCGCGGGCGAACAGCACCGGGATCTCGGCCTCGGTGAGGTGGTGCAGCAGGTTGAAACACAGGACCGCGTCCTGGCCGTCCGGGAACTCGGCGGTGCGGGCGTCGCCCTCGAGGAACGTCACCTGGTGGGCCAGCCCCGCGGCCTCGATCACCTCCCGCCCGACCCGCGCGCTGCCGGGCAGGTCCAGCACGGTCGCCGTGAGACCGGGGTGCCGCCGGCACAGCATCGCCGAGTACCAGCCGTGGCCGCCGCCGACGTCCAGCACACTGGCGGCCCGCTCCGGCAGCGCCAGCCGCCGGGCCACCTCGGGCGCGGACAGCCGCGCCAGGTCCAGCTGGCCCATGATGTAGCGGCGCCAGTAAGGGTCCTCAGCTCCCCGGTCGTGGTGCTCCACGGAAGCGCCGGTCTCTATCAATCCGTCCAGGTCCCGCCACCAGTCGAAGTAGTCGCCGCAGGCGTTCACGAACCGCGCCACGCCCACCTCGGACTCCGGGTCCAGCCAGCGCCGGTCGCGCCGGGCCAGGCGCACCCGGCCGTCCCGGGACCGGCGCGCGTGCCCGGCGGCGACCAGGCAGTCCAGCAGCAACCGGGTCGGCGTCGGCGCCAGGCACAGGTCCCGGGCGATCTCCTCGGGTGTGGCCGGCGCGCTCGCCAGGCGCGCGACGACCCCCGTGCGCACCGCCGCCACCAACACGCCAGAGGCCGCAACACCACCCCATGCTTCGGCGGCGGGAGTCGGGACTAGGTTGGCGCGCAGGGCGATGCGCTCCAATAGGGTGCCGCCACGCAGGGCCAGTCGCATGGTCCTTGCATACCCCTGCCGAGGAGAACTTGATGCCGATCCTCAAAGCACTGTTCCGGACCTGCCATCCTCTGCCCTCGCTGGCGATCACGGCGATGTTCGCGGCGCTGATCGTCCAGGCCGCCCCGCACGGCATCGGCCCCGCCGCGGCGATCCCGGCGGTGCTGCTCGGCGAGTTCTCGATCGGCTGGTCGAACGACTACTTCGACGCCGCGCGCGACGCGATGGCCGGGCGGACCGACAAACCGATCGTCTCCGGGGCGATCGCGCAGCGGACCGTGCTGATCGCCGGGGCGGTGGCGGTGGTGGCCTCGGTGGCGCTGGCGTTCTCGATCAACAGCGCCTGCGGGACCGTGGACCTCACCCAGATGGCGGCGGGCTGGTTCTACAACGCCGGGCTGAAGATCACACCGGTGTCGGGGCTGGCGTACGCGGTCGGGTTCGGGCTGATCCCGGAGTTCGCGACCAGCACCGCCCCGGGCGTGCCGGCGGCGCGGCCCGCGGTGCTGATCGCGGCGGCGCTGCTGGGGGTCGGCGGCCACCTGGCCAACGCGCTGCCGGACCTGGAGGGCGACCGGATCGCCGGCGTCCGGGGGCTGCCGAACGTGCTGGCGGACCGCTTCGGCGCGCCGGCGGTGCGCATCATCACGGTGCTGCTGTTGCTCGGCGCCTCGGGGTTCCTGGCGTTCTCCGGATCGCCGTGGCTGTGGCTCGGGTTCACACTCTCGGCGGTGATCGCCTGGCTGGGCCTGGGCGGCGAGGGCCGCGCGCCGTTCCTCGCGGCGCTGGCCATCGCCGGGATCGACGTGGCGATGTTCGTCTTCGGCGGGGTGCCGCTGTCCTGACCCGCGCATTATTCGGCCGCACACGGGTACCGGGTCATCTGACGCGCCCGCGTCAGCGATTCCGGCCACCCGGCGAGGGAGTGAGATTGTCCCGCATCGCGGCAGTCACCTCAGCACTCCCCACGCACCGCCACCGCCAGGCCGAACTGGCCGCCGCGACCGCCGACCTGTGCGCGCTCCCCGCCACCCGGCGCGCGCTGCTGGACCGGTTCTACGCCAACGCCGGGGTCGACACCCGGCACACCGTGCTCCCGCTGGCCGGCTACCGGCAGCTGAAGAGCCTCGACCGCGCGAACGACACCTACATCGAGCACGCCACCGACCTCGGCGAGCAGGCCGTCGACAGCGCCCTGCGACAGGCCGGGGTGGCCGCGGAGGACGTCGACCTGTTCGTCACGACCTCGGTCACCGGCGTGTCGGTCCCCTCCCTGGACGCCCGGCTGGTGCCGCGGCTGGGGATGCGGCCGGACGTGAAGCGGGTGCCGATGTTCGGCCTGGGGTGCGTGGCCGGCGCGGCCGGGCTGTCGCGGATCCACGACTACCTGATGGCCTGGCCGGACCACACGGCGGTCCTGCTGGCGGTCGAGCTGTGCTCGCTGAACGTGCCGCTGGTCGACGCCACAGTGCCCGACCTGGTGGTCAGTGCCCTGTTCGGGGACGGCGCCGGGGCCGTGGTGGTGCGCGGCGCCGGCCGGATGCGCGGCGCCGGCGGGAGCGGATCGGGCGTCCGGATCGTCGCGACCCGCAGCGAGCTGTGCCCGAACACCCACGACGTGCTCGGCTGGCGCTTGGGCCCGCACGGGTTCCGCATCGTGCTGACCACCGAGCTCGCCGAGGTGGTGGAGCGAGAGCTCGGCAGCGTGGTCAAACGTTTCCTGGCCGACCACGGGCTGCAGGTCCCTGATGTGGTCGCGTGGGTCGTGCACCCCGGCGGCCCGAAGGTGATCGACGCGGTGCGCGACTCGCTGGAGCTGTCCGAGGACCGGGTGGCCACGGCGCGCGCGGCACTGGCCGAGGCCGGCAACCTGTCCTCGGCGTCGATCGTGCACGTGCTGGGCAAGGAGCTGGCCGCGCCGGACGCCGGGCCGGGCCCGATGATGGTCGTGGGCCTGGGCCCCGGGGTGAGCATCGAGCTGCTGCTGCTGGAGCGGCTCGGATGATCGTCTACTACGCGCTGGTCGTCGCCACGTGCTTCGAACGGCTCGCGGAACTTGTCGTGGCCAAGCGGAACGCGGCATGGAGCCTGGCGCGCGGCGGGGTGGAGAGCGGCCGCGGGCACTATCCGCCGATGGTGCTGCTGCACACCGGGCTGCTGGCCGGCTGCCTGATCGAGCCGGCGGTCGCGCACCGGTCGTTCGTCCCGGCGCTCGGGATCCCGATGCTGGTGCTGGCGATCGGCTCGCAGGCGCTGCGCTGGTGGTGCATCAGGACCCTGGGGCATCAGTGGAACACCCGCGTGATCGTGGTGCCGGGCCTGCCATTGGTGGACGCCGGGCCCTACCGGTGGTTCGCGCATCCGAACTACGTGGCGGTCGTGGTCGAGGGCTTCGCGCTGCCGCTGGCCGGTTCGGCGTGGGTGACGGCGGCGTGCTTCACGGTACTGAACGCCGTACTGCTGACCGTGCGGCTGCGCTGCGAGACCAGGGCGCTGGGTTCGGCGGAAGAGCTGTGTTCGACGTCCTGATCGTCGGCGGCGGCCCGATCGGTCTGGCGACGGCGTGCTACGCGACCGAGGCGGGGCTCACGGCGGCCGTCGCCGAGCCCCGGACCGGTCCGATCGACAAGGCCTGCGGCGAGGGACTGATGCCCCCCGCGGTGGCCGCTCTGCGGGCGCTCGGCGTGGATCCGCCCGGCCGGCGGCTGCGCGGCATCCGGTACCGCGACGCGCGCCACAGCGTGGACGCGGAGTTCCGCAGCGGCCCGGGGCGCGGGGTCCGGCGCACCGTGCTGCACGAGGCGCTGGCGAAGCGGGCGGCGAGCGCCGGAGTCGTCATGCTGCCCGAGCGGGTCACAGAGTTCCGGCAAACAGAGTTCCGGCAAACAGAGTTCCGGCAAACAGAGTTCCGACAAACAGAGTTCCGGCAGTCTGGCGGCGGCGTGCAGGCCTCGGGGATCACGGCCCGGTACCTCGTGGCCGCCGACGGCCTGCACTCCCCGATCCGGCGTGCCTGCGGTCTGGACCCGGAGCCGGCCCGGCACGCGCGGTACGGCCTGCGCCGGCACTTCCAGACCGCGCCGTGGACCGACTTCGTCGAAGTGCACTGGTCCTCACTCGGACCCGCTTCGGAGGCCTACGTCACCCCGGTCGGCGACGGCCTGGTGGGCGTGGCGATCCTCGGCCCGCCCGGCGCCGCCTTCGCCGACCGGCTGGCCGCCTTCCCGGAACTGCGCGAGCGGCTCGCCGGGGCCGCGGCCGGGCCGGTGCGCGGGGCCGGGCCGCTGCGGCAGGCGGTGCGCCGCCGGGTCGCGCCGGGCGGCCGGATCCTGCTGGTCGGCGATGCCTCGGGCTACGTGGACGCGCTCACCGGCGAGGGCATCAGCGTCGGGCTGGCGCAGGCCCGGGTGCTCGCGGAGTGCCTGGCGGCGGGCCGTCCCGGGGACTACGAACGGCAGTGGCGCCGGGTGTCCCGGCGCTCCAACGCGCTGACCGCCGCGCTGCTGGCGGCCCGCCGCAACCCGGTGCTGGGCCCGCGCGTCGTCCCGGCGGCCGGGGCGCTCCCGGCGGTGTTCGGCGGCGCGGTGCGGCTCATCACCGGCTGACCTGGCCATCGCCGGGGTTGTCAAGGGTATTCACCCGTACGGGTGTTCACCGGTGATCACCGAAGAGTTCACAAGAACCTGCCGTGAGAGTACATTGACGTACCGTGGCACGCGCAATCACCCAGTGTCACGGAAACCAGGGTGTTGACACGCAGCCGTAGGTCGGATCCTGGGCGCCGAGAACCGGGGGATGGGGGAGCATGGCCGACTCTGACAAAGCACCGCTCCCCCGCCATTTCTGGTGGTACTTCGTCGCCGGTGCGGTGTCCTGGCTCGGCGACGGCGTCATCGTCGTCGGCTTCCCGCTGCTGGCCGCCGGCCTGACCTCCTCGCCGCTGGGGATCGCGGCCGTGGTCGTCACCCAGCGGGCGGCGCCGATGCTGCTCTCGCTGCCGGCCGGGGCGCTGGCCGACCGCTGGAACGCCCGGGTGACCGCGGTGGCCACCAACGTGGCGCAGGCGGTGCTGTTCACGGTCGCCGCGGTGCTGGTCGCCGGGAACCACATCGGGCTGCTCTCGCTGATCGTCATCGCGTTCCTGGCCGACGCGCTCGGGACGCTGTTCACCTGCGCCAACGGCGCGCTGCTCGCGGACGTGGTGGAGCCGGCGCAGTACGGCGCGGCCAACACCTGGATCCGGGCCGCCAACACGCTGATCGCGTTCGTCATCGGCCCCGGCGTCGGCGGCCTGCTCTACGCCACCGGCCGCCAGCTGCCGCTGATCATCGACGCCTGCTCGTTCCTGGCCGCGGCCGCGGTGCTGACGGCGCTGCGGCTGCCGAACTCCCGCCCGCAGCCGGCCCGCACCGGCCGGCACTTCCTCACGGAGGTGAAGGAGGGCCTGCGGATCTCCTTCGGCCCCGGCCCCATGCGCCTGATGGCCGCGATGATCGGCACGATGACGCTGGCCCAGGCCGGCTCGGTCGCGGCGATCGTGGTGCTCGGCACGCACACCGTGGGGCTGGGCAAGACCGGCTTCGGCTGGACGCTGGCGGCCGGGAACGTCGCGGCGGTGGCCGTCATGCTGTCCATCGGGCGGCTCGCCAAGCTGCGGACGTCCTCGGCGGTCCTGGTCTGCCTGGTCTTCGGGATCATCGGCGAGCTCCTGCTGGGCACCGCGCACAGCGGCCCGCAGATGTCGCTCGGCCTGGCCATGGACGCCGCCGGGGTCCTGATCATCACCGTCGCGCTGACCACCGCGCGCATGCGCCTGGTCCCGCGCGAGATGCTCGGCCGGATGACCGGCGGCTACCAGACGCTGATGTACACGGCCGGCACGGTCGGCACCCTGGTCGGCGGGGCGCTGGCCGAGTCCAGCGGGCGGCTGCCGTACCTGGTGTGCGCGGCGGTCTACGCCGCGGTGCTGGCGACGTCTTTCCGGCGGGTGCGCGGGCTGGACGCGCAGCCGGAGCCGGCCGCCGCGCCGGTCACCATTCCGGCCCAGGGCGCCGCGGCCGTCGAGGTCGTGGACTGAGGCCTGAGACACCGCCGCCACGGCGGAGGCCGAGGGGCGATGTCCCAAGCGGGTCCCGTCCTACGTCGCCGAGAAGGGCGGCATCGTGGTGTCGTTGATCACCGCGCTCCACAGCTGCGCGGACTTGGTCTTGTCCCACAGGATGCAGGACCCGACCCCCGGGACGTTGTAGTCCTCGTTCGCGATCGGCACCACGATGGTGTGGCCGCTGCCGCCGCTGACGCCCTTCATGTGCTGGAACATGTCGTACAGGTCGCCCAGGCTGGTGCCGTCGTTCACCTTGAACGCGGCGAGCGAGTTGTCCAGCACCGGGACCAGCTTGAACGGGTTCATGATCACCCCGGCGGAGGACACCTTGTGCGCCAGGGCCGCCAGGAAGGCGCGCTGGCGCTGCATCCGGCCGATGTCGCCGAGCGGGTCGGCGTACCGCTCCCGCACGTAGGCCAGGGCCTGGGCGCCGTTGAGGGTCTGGCAGCCGGCCTTGAGGTTCGCGCCGGACAGCTCGTCCTTGATCGGCTTGTCCAGGCACATGCCCACGCCGCCGACCGCGTCGGTGACCTTCACGAAGCCGCCGAAGCCGACCTCGGCGAAGTGGTCGATGCGCACCCCGGTGGTGACCTCGATGGTCTTGATCAGCAGCGGGGCGTCCCCGAAGGCGTAGGCGGCGTTGAGCTTGTTCTTCGACTCCTTGTGCTGCTTGCCCTTGCTGTCGGTCCAGGCCGGGATGGTGACGTAGGAGTCACGCGGCAGGCTGATCAGCGAGGTCCCGTCGGACCCGGAGTGCAGGATCATCATCGAGTCGGTCCGCGAGGTGTCCCCGGTCACAGCCCCGGTCCCGGTGTGCAGCGCGTCCTGCTGGTCCTGGGTCAGCCCCTCCCGGCTGTCACTGCCGACCAGCAGCCAGTTGGTCCCCTTGCCCTCGGCCGGACGGCCCGGGTAGTCGGAGATCACATTCTCGTGCCGGATCTCCCCGGAGGCATGGAAGTAGAGCCAGGTCGCATACCCCCCGACCAGCAGCACCAGGGCCAGCGTCCCGGCCAGGATCCGCCGGGGCCAGCTGAAACGGCGCACCTTGGGCGGCCGGGGACCACCCCCGCCGCCCCGTCCCCCCGGCCGACTCCCCCGCAGCCGGTCCCACCTGGAGGGCGGACGCAACTCCACGGTGGGCTCGGGCTCCTGCGGGGTCCAGCCACCCGGCTGCTGGGGATTCCAGCCACCGGGCTCCTGCGGGGTCCAGCCATCACCACCATATGCACCACTCATGACACCGACCCTGCCATCCCCAGGTCCCGAAAGCCCCAAGACCGGGTAATAAGTCGGCAACGGTGCCCCGGACCCGCCCCCGGTGGCCACGACGTGGCCGAACCCCGACGTCCGGTTAACGATTTCGGGACGCGGGCCGTGGTCTGCTAATGTTTCACCCGTCAACGCGACACCGGCAAGATCAAGCGCCGCTAGCTCAATTGGCAGAGCAGCGGACTCTTAATCCGCGGGTTCGGGGTTCAAGTCCCTGGCGGCGCACCCGTAGCACATCCCCTGGCAGCTCAGCTGGCCGGGGGTTTTGTGTTTCCGGCCTCGAACTCAGCTCACCTCGTCTCTTTCCGCCGGGTGGCTACCTTACCGAAAAGTGGCTACTTCCCATCGGTAAGTCACCAGGTCAGCATGAGCATGTGCCGCGGGAGGCCGCGGCGGAAACGAGGATTCGTTCATGCTGCGACGGACACTGGTGACCCTGGCCGCGACGGGGGTCGCCCTGGCCGCCCTCCCGGCCACGGCCATGGCTGCGACCGCCCGACACCACAAACAGGGTCCTTACACGATCACCGTCGACGGCCAGAACGCTTTCCCCGAAAGCATCGCGGCCGACACCCACGACATGTACACCGGGAGCATCGACGACGGCACCGTCTACCGCGGACGCCTGGGAACCAAGACGCTCGAACCCTTCCTCCCGGCCGGCACGGACGGCCGCACCCAGGTCACGGGCATCAAAATCGCCGGCGACCGGCTCCTGGTCGCGGGCGCCTTCACCGGCCGCTTCTTCGTTTACACCAAGACCGGCAAGCTCGTCGCCTCCTACACCGTTCCCGACACCGGCGAGAAGACCCTCGTCAACGACGAGGCGGTGGCCCCGAATGGAGACGTCTACATCACCGACTCCCTGCGTGCGGTGGTCTACCGCGTCCCGGCCGCCGAGGTCCACGCCCGGGCCACCGGAATCCACCGCGCCCTGCAGGTCGCCTATCACCTGCCGGACTACGTGGCCGGCACGTCCAACGGCAACGGCATCGTCGCCACCCCGGACGGCAAGTCCCTGATCATCGGGTACTGGTACAGCGGCGCCCTCTACCGGCTGACCCTGGCCACCGGCGAGGTCCGCAAGATCGACGCGCCGCCGCTGGCCAGTGCCGACGGGATGGTGCTGCACGGCGACACCCTCTACATCGCGCGTTCCGTGAACAACGACGTCGCCACCCTGCGGCTGTCCCAGCACGACAGCCGCGGCACGCTCGTCTCCGAGCGCACCTACCCGGGAGCCGACACCACCACCGGCATCGCCGTCGCCGGGGACCGATTGCTGGTGACCAACTCCCAGATGGACACCTACCTCTACGGCGCTCCGCTGACCAGCCCCGTGTTCACCGTGGAGAACCTGCCGTTGCGTTAACGGCACAACAGCCCTTCCAGCAGCGGCTGGTAATGCTCGAACCCTGGGACGTCGGCGTCGGGAACCTTCGCCGCCTCGTCCCAGCGGCGCAGGGCCACCGCCTGCTCCGCATAGGGACCCCCGGCGAATCGCTCGGCCTGCTCGGCGGTCATCGGGCCGCCTTGCACGTTCAGCGTGTGGACGGACGCTTCGGACAGCTCGCCGAAGTATCCGGGCTCGACGGCGCACAAGTAGCGCTTCGCCGCCACGTGCAGCCGGACCGGTTCGGTGACCGCTTCCGGGAACCAGGCGGCAAGCCAGTCGGCGCCGGCGTGGCTGTGGCGGTTGTCGGTGCCCGCCATCAGCTCCTGGCCGCTGATCGGTCCGGTGAAGTGGCCGATGTCGTGCAGGAGGGCGGCGGCCACGAGGGAATCCGGCGCGCCGGCGGCCGCGGCCAGGGCGGCGGCTTGGAGCATGTGCGCGGCCTGGGTCACCGGCTCGCCGAGGTAGTCGCGGGCGCCTTGGTCGGCGAACAGCGCGGCTATCGTGTCGATCGGATTCATTGTGTCGATCGGATTCATTGTCCTGATCCAGTCGTCGGGCGGGTCTGGCGACGCAGGACCGCGAGGTTGCTGTACGCGCCGTCCAGGTCGGCGTAGCAGCCCTGAAGGTGACGCCGGCCGGCCGCGCGGAAGCCGGTGCGCGCGTGCAGGACCCTGGTGTTGTCGAAGACCAGGCAGTCCCCCGGCTCCAGGCGGAAGGAGAGCTGCGCCTCACCGCTGTACATGAGTTCGGCGAATCGCCGGTAGGCGGCGTAGAAGGCTTCGATCCGGTCGGCCGGCAGGGCCACGGGCAGCATCGAGCGGTTGTTGAACCGCACCTCCCGGATACGTCGGACCGGGTCCACGCCGATCAGCGGCCGGGTCGCACTCAGCTCCGCGGCCGCGTCGGCGTAGCGGAAGGTCACCGGGGTCCGGGTGACCGTCTCGAAGGCCAGGGGGTCCTCGGTGCGCAGCCGGGCGGCTGCGGCGAAGCCGTCCACCAGTCCGGAGTCCCCGCCGTCGGCGGCGTTCACCAGACAGTGCAGCAGTTGGATGGTGGGGACCGGATCGCGGTACGGGTTGTCGGTGTGCGGGGTGATGGGCAGGCTGCTGAACGCCAGGTTGGTGGGCTGCTCCTCGACCCGGACCTCGAACAGCTCGCCGTAGTTGGTCCGCCGCACGTAGCCGAAGGACTCGGCGACGCCCAGCACCGCCCGGTCGGTGACCGGGACACCGCGCAGAAGGACGAATCCCAGGCGCCGCAACGCCTCCAGGCCCGCGGCCCGCCGCGCCGGATCCGCCTGGAATGCCGGCCACATCTCGGTCGGCATCGAGCCGGCCAGATCCGCCGCCTGCCACAGCTGTTTCGCGTCCTCGGTCCGGTCGTCGGCCGGAGCCGACCCCGACCCCGAAGCCGGGCCATCGAGCCGGCGCGACGCCAGCCAGTCGCCGGCGAACCGGCTCCGGTGGCCGTCCGGCTCGAACTCGACGGTCACGGCGTCCTCGGTCTGCTCGACGGCGCGAATACGGATGTCCGGCGGCAGGTCGGTGATGCCGTACAGCTTCTGGCCGCTGCCGGAGTCCACACACTCGGCGCAGGAACAGTTGTCACGCAACCAGATCGCGGGATACCGGGCCCCTCCGGCGAGTTCGAGCATCGACGATGAAGAGGTCATGAGTGTTCCTTCGTGAGGTGGTTGCGGACGAGCGGCGCGGCGGCCAGGGAGTTGCGGACGGTGAACGCGACGGCGTCCGCGCGATAGAGGTCTTCGGACCACTCCAGCGGCCGGCCGTCCGGATCGGTGGTGCGCCGCCGCTCGCGCAGCAACGCCGCGCCCGGCTCGACGCCGAGCAGGCCGGCGAGCTCGGCGTCGGCGTTCACCGCGTCGATGACGTGCTCGGCGTGCGCGAAGAAGATGCCGTACTCCTCCAGGCGCTCGGACACCGATTCCTGTTCGAGGTCGACGAAGCCGAGCAGCGACCCGGCCCGGTCGGCGTACGCAGTCCGCTCGAGCATCACCGGCCGACCGGACAGCATGCGAACCCGCACCAGGTGGACGATCGGGTCGCCGGGCGCCAGGCCCAGGTGGCCGGCCTCGTCCTCGGTGGCCGCCCGCCGCTCCAGCCGGACCACCCGGCCGGAGGGCTGCTCGCCGATGAGCCGGGCCCACCGGGAGAACGATCGCAGCTCGCTGAAACTGTGCAGCCGCGGCTCGGCGATGACGGTGCGCCGCGATCCCTGGTGGGAGGCGATCAAACCGTCCTCGCGCAGCACGGCGAAGGCACGCCGGACGGTGTTCCGGGAGGCGCCGAAGCGCTCGGCGATCTCGTGTTCCGACGGCAGGCGCGAGCCCGGCGGATAGCTGCCGTCGGCGATCGCGTCACGCAGCTTCGCCGCCACGTCCTGGTAGAGGGCCGCCGCCATGGAATCTCCTGATCGCCGTTCGGTGAACTTGTAGGACCAAGTCAGAACCTGGTCCTGCAAGATTCCGGCCGAACGGCGATCAGGCTTTCCGCGGGTGAACAGCGGGGGAACAAGATCCGCCGGTCACCGTTCCTCAGGGACCACCGCTCGGATCAGAACCCGCCGACGCCGTTGGGCGTGCCCAGGCCGGTCGGACCGTCCCAGCCCACGCGCGCGTGGCACAGCTGGCTCGGCGAGCACGAGCCGTTGGAGCCGGTCGTGATGTCGAAGAACGTGCTCGCGGAGTGGTGGGTGTAGGGGTAGTTGTTGTTGATGCTCGCGGCGTTGCCGGCCAGCGCGTACACCGAGGCGATGATCGGCGAGGCCACCGAGGTGCCGCCGTAGACCTGCCAGCCGCTGCTGCCGTTGTACGGGGTCGAGTCGTAGACCGCGACGCCGGTCGCCGGGTCGGCCACGGCCGAGACGTCCGCCACGGCGCGCCGGGCGCAGCCGGTGCCGTAGCTCGCCTGGCCGCTGAGCGCCGGATTGTAGGCCGAGCAGCCGGAGCCGGCGCCGGACCAGGCGGTCTCGGTCCAGCCGCGCGTGTTCGAGGCCCGGGTCAGCGAGGTGCCGCCGACCGCGGTGACGTAGCGCGAGGATGCCGGGAACTCCACGCCGTAGCCGCCGTCACCGGAGCTGGCGGTGATCATGATGCCGGGGTGGTTGTAGTACGGGGCCGAGCTGTCGGACAGGTCGCCGCCGCCGTAGCTGTTGGAGATCGTGTTGGCGTGCAGCGCCGCCGCCTCGTTCACCGCCGCGCCCAGGTTGGCGTACGACGCCGAGGTGGCCTCGACCAACAGGATGTGGCACTTGGGGCAGACCGCCGAGACCATGTCCAGGTCCAGCGATATCTCGGTGGCCCAGCCGGGGTCGGTCGGCGGATAGCTCGTGCCGCCGGTCTGGTTCACCTTCTTGAAGCAGCCGTTGGCCGTGGTGCACGCCGGCAGGCCGTACTGCGCCCGGTACACGCCGAGGTCGGCCTCGGCGGTCGGGTCGTTGTTGGCGTCGACGATCGCCACGGTCTGGCCCGCGCCGTTGGTGCCCGAGGGCAGCTTGTACGCGGACTGCAGATCGGACGGTCCGTAGCCGGACGGCACGAGGTCCGAGTGCAGACCGGGCGCGGCGTGCCCGGGCACGAACAGGGGGTGCGCGAACGTGGTGGCCGCGACTGAGGCGTTCGCGTCGGCGAACGCCGGCACGGCCATGGCCAGCAGAAGCGCGGCGAGCATTGAGAACAGGAGCCTGATACGAGCTGTCACTGAAATCCTCCGAGAGGCGGACCTGTGGGGGGACGACCGGGCTGGTGGCCGGGCCGCGGTGCGGTGTGACGAGTTCGAAACGGCCGCGGACGGACCGCGAAGCGGCGAGATCGCTCCGGCGGGAGTCCGACACCGGTGTCGGCTGTCCGGCGGCGGGGTCGGGGGCCGCGCCGTGGGCATCGCTCCCGTTTTCCGGCACGCCGGCGGGCCGGCGGATCCACGATGCTTTCCGGGCGGCCCGGAGGGAACCGTCAGCAGATCGACGGTGATGTGGGGATACGCCACCCTGAAAGGGAAAGGCCAGGCCCCTCCGGTCCTCGCCGGAGCCGGTACCCGGTCCTCAAGCGTTTCAGGGTTCGTATTTAAGCGGAACGTAGCAGCGCGGACGCGGAGGGTCAATGGCGCGCGTCAGAGTGACTCAGGGCTCTGTTTTTCGCGCCGGTCCGATGCCATGATGCGGCTAGCCCCCCTCATCCCTGATCGGAGATCTCGATGATCGCACGACGCGTGTTCCGTCTGACCGCGGCGACCGCCCTGGCCGCGTCCCTCACCGGCTTGGGCATCGGCACAGCCTCCGCGGCGGCGGCCGCATCGAGCTTTCCCTGCTCGGACTCCGGGACCGGAAGCACCCTGGGCATCGCCGTGAACAACGCGGAACAGAACCTCAGGGGCGACTACACGGTCCTGTCGGGCATCTCTGTCTCGTACGACACCCAGGAACCGGACGGCTCGTGGTACGCCGTCGTGTCGGCGCGGTGCGGCAACCCTCGCTAAGGGTTCTTCAGGGCGCGGCCGGATCGACGATCCTGGCCTGCGGGCTCAGCCTGCTGTCGACGGACTCCGCCGGCGAGGGCCAGATGCGCGCGGTCTCGCTCTGGGTGCGGCGTCGGCGGCCGGGGCGGCCGCCGGGGCCGCTGCTCGGCGCCGCGCTGGTGGACGTCACCGGCTGGCAGGGACTGTTCTGGATCGACGCGGCCATCGCCGCCGCCTGCGTCCCGCTGACCCTGCGCATTCGCCGCCGACCGGGTTCGCCCGGTCGGCGATCGGTCTACCAAGGGGGGCAGGTGCTCCCGGTGTGGCAGAACGGGTGGATCACGGTGGCCGACGCCGGGGCCGCGGTCATGATGCCGGCCGTGAGTGCCGAGACCAGGAGCGCGGCTGCCGCGAGCCTGCGGTAAGCCTTCTTCATAGAGCTCTCCCTCCATTCGACGCCTCAGGTCCCGGTGGCGGGCGGCTGAGGCAGGGAGCTCCAGAATCAGCGCGCGGCGGGGGCGGCGGCAACGAAAATCACGACGTGTGTCGCAGAGCTCCGCTATAGGGCGATGTCGGGCATTCGGGGCCGCGAGTCAATGGGCCATACTGCGTATCAGTGCTCGATGGATCCGAGCCTGGTCCGGGTGCTCGGGGTCGGGCCTGGCGAACCAGGAGGCGACGGTTCGTCGCAGGGCACGCCGACGGCCCCAAGGGCATCGGCCGTTGCCCGAACGGGCATGCGGGACGGGACGTCGGGGCCGGGAACCTCAACGACCGCCGTACCTGCCCTGACCAGCCCGTAGGGTGTCCGCAAAGAATACAGATCGTCAGCGGGCGGGGAGCAACGGATCGTGTGGGTTGACCTGAACCCGGTGACGGCGGACGTCGAACCGGGCGCCGAGGCCACGGTGACCATCACCGTGCGCAACACCGCCGAAATCGTCGAGGAATACCACCTGCAGGCCACCGGCGACCCCGGACAATGGGCCGCCATCGAACCGCAGACTCTGCGCCTGTACCCCGGCACCACCGGCACCGCACAACTCACCTTCACCCCGCCCCGCAGCGCCGAAGCCCAAGCCGGACCCCAGCCCTACGCGGTCAAAGTCACCCCCCGCGAAGACCGCGAAAACACCCACGCCATCGAAGGCACCCTGCGCGTCGCAGAATTCGCCGACCTGCGCGCCGAACTCCTCCCGACCCAGACCCGAGGCTGGCACCGCGGCCGCGTCAAACTCGCCGTCGACAACTTCTCCAACGTCGCCACCAGCGCCGCCGTCTCGACCACCTCCACCAACACCAACCTGCAAGTCGACATCCGCACCCCGGCGCTGCGCCTGCAACCCGGACGCGCGCAATTCACCAAATTCACCGTGCGGCCGGGGCGGGTGCTGTGGTTCGGCGTCAAGGCGAAGCACCAGTACAACCTGACGGTGACACCCTCCGGGCTGGGGCAGCCGATCAGCTTGCAGGGCACGTATATGCAGTCGGCACTGCTGCCCCGCTGGCTTCAGCGCCTGCTGATGTTCCTGTCGGCAGCGGCCGTGGCGATCCTGGCCCTGTGGTTCGGCATCCGCCCCTCCTTCGCCACCAGCGCCCAAGCCTCACCCCAACCCGCCGCGGCCACCGCACCCACCGTGATCGTCATCCAGCCGACCCCGCCGGCCTCCTCCAGCAGCCCGTCACCGAAGCCGGCGCCGACTTCGGCACCGAGCCAGGCCGCACCGCCCGCGCCGACCACGTCCAAGGCCGCCTCGCCGCCCGCCACGCACTCCTCCAGCGCGGCTCCCCCGGCGGCGCCGACGTCCTCGTCGCCGCCGAAGCCGGCGCAGATCAAGACGACCAACATCCTCAACTCCGCGACCAACGACTCGGTCGACGTGTACCAGAACAACTTCACCGACGGCCAGCAGATAGACCTCTGGGACACCCTGCACAACGACGCGCAGACCTGGACCGTCTGGGTCTACGCCGACGGCAGCATCGTCATCCAGTCCAACGACCAGCCGGAGAGCGCCGGCACGAAGGTCCTGCAAGTGGACCAGAACAACGACCCGAACAACACCGACGTCGACATCTCCGACGACTGGAACGGGGTCGCGGGTCTGCAGGCGCACCTGACGGTCGACTTCCAGCAGTGGACCCTGACCAGCGTCCCGGGCAACACGACCTACGGCGTGCTGAAGAACAAGAAGACCGGGACGTGCCTGGCCGGCTCCGGTGCCCACGGATGGCTCACCATGGCCCCGTGCAACACCGGCGACCAGAACCAGTGGTTCTGGCTGTTCGCGCTGTAGACGCCACCTCGCAGGCCGTAGGCTCACCCCATGGTCGACACTCTGATCGCGCGCGAGTGGCACCTGCGCCTGCTGGAGTCGGCCGTCGGCGAGCTGAAGGCCGGCGTGGGAACCGCGGTGGCGCTGCCCGGCGAGCCGGGCATCGGCAAGAGCGCGGTGCTGTGGGCGGCGGCGAACACGGCGCGCGGGGCCGGCGTGGCGGTGGTCGCGGCCCGCGGCTCGGACCTGACACAGAATCCTGATATCAGTGCGGCGTGCGCGCGGGTCGTCGAGGCCGTCGGCGTCCACACCGCCGCCGGGCAGCCGGTCCTGGTGACCGTGGACGACCTCCATCTGCTCGGCGCGGACGAGGCGGGCCTGGCCGCGGCGCTGTTGCGCTGCGCGGCGAACGGGCCGGTGCTGTGCGTGCTGGCCTACCGGCGGCGCCAGCTCGCCCCGGGGCCGGCCGCCGTGCTCGCCGACGCCGCGTCCGGGCTGCTCCGGTTCGCGCCGCTGGATCCGCTCACCCGCGAGCAGGCCTCGGGGCTGCTCGGCGAGCGCCCGGACGCCGATGAGATCCACCGCGAGGCCGCGGGGAATCCGCAGTACATCAAGGTGCTGTGCGCGCTGCGGGACACCGGGGCCACCGCCGAGGCCGGGGCCTCGCTGTTCGCCGAGCTGGCCGGTCTGGAGCCCGGGGCGCTGGCGGCGGTGCGGGCCGCGGCGGTGCTCGGCGAAGCGTTCTCCATGGCGTTGCTGGCCGGGGTCGCGGAGCTCGACGAGGCCGCGGCCGTCCGGGCGCTCGACCAGCTCGCCGGAGCCGACCTGATCCGCCCGGCCGAGCGCGGGCCGCACCTGGCGCTGCGGCACCGGGTGCTCGGCGAGGCCGTCTACGAGCGGCTGGAGCCCAGCCTGCGCCTCGCGCTGCACCGGCGGGCGGCCGACGCGCTCACCGGGAACGGCGGTACCGTCGGCCAGCGCGCGCGGCACATCGCCAAGGCCGCGGATCCGCAGAACCCTGAACATCTGACCACGCTGATCGCGGCGGCGCGCGGGGTGATCTACACCTCGCCGGCCACGGCAGCCGAATACCTGCAAGCCGCCTTGCCGTTGCTGGGCACCGGAAACGACCACGCGCACGAGGTGAACGTCCTGCTTGCCCGCGCGCGCCTGCTGACCGGCGAGCTCGCCGAGGGCCGGGCTCTGCTCGACGCGCTGCGCTCGGCCGGCCCGGCGGACCGCCCCGGCGGCGCCGAGCTCGACTCCAGCCGGCTCGAGCGGCGGCTGGGGCGGCACGTCGAGGCCGGGGCGCTGGCCCGCTCCGGTCTGGCCGCGCTGGCCCAGACCGATTCGGCGACCGCCGCCGCGCTGCACACCGAACTGGCCGACACCGCGTACGACGTCCAGGACTACGAGAACTCCCGGCTGCACGCCGAGACCGCCGCCGCCCTGGCCGCCCGGCACGGGGACCGCGTCGGCGAGGCGCACGCCCTGGCCCAGTCCGCGCTCGGCCACCTGTTCACCGGCGACGAGGCCACCGCGCTGGTCCGCGCCACGAAGGCGGCCGAGCTCATCGACGCCGCCTCGGACACCACGCTGCTGACGAACCTGCTCGCCTCGCTGCAACTGGGCATGACCGAGGGGCTGCTCGGCCGCCTCGCCGACAGCGAGCGCCACCTGGCGCGGGCCGAGGCCCTGGGCCGGCGCACCGGCCAGAACTACCTCGACGCCTCGCTGCTGACCGTGCTGGCCAACGCCCAGTGCCGGCTCGGCAAGCTGAACCCGGCCCTGGTCACCCTGGAGCGCATCGCCCGGCGCCGGCGGGCTCCCGACGAGCACGGCGGCAACACGTCCGAGGCGGCGGTCGCGGCGAACGTGCGCGCCGCCACGCTGTACTGGCGCGACGAGCCGGGCGACGCCGAGCGGGTCCGGGCCGAGGCGGACCGCGCGCTCGCGCTCACCGGCAGCTCGACCACGTCCTGGGCCGTGGCGGTGCGCTGCTTCCACGCCGAGCTGGTCCTGTTCACCGGCGATCCGCTGCGCGCGCGTTCGCTGCTGCTCGAAGCCGCCGGGGAGGAGTTGGCGGGGATCAGCCCGTGGCGCCGTCCCCGCTGGTGCGACACCCTGGCCGAGATCGCCATGACCGTGGGCGAGGGCGTGCGGGCCGAGCGGTGGGCCGACCTCGCCGAGAGCGCTCCGCAGCACCCTTCGACGCTGCGTGCCTACGTGGTGCGTACCCGGATGTGGGCGTACGCCGCGCTCGGCGACTACGACGCGGCCCTGACGCGTGCGCAGGAAGCGGTCCGGGAGTTCGCGGCGCGCGGTGAGCGGATCGAGGTGTGCCGGACGCTGCTGGCGGCGACCGAGTTCACGCTGCGGGCGGGGAACGCGCATCCGGCGTCCGGCTGGCTGGACCGGGTGGCGTTGTTGGCCGAGCAGTGCGGGGCGGGGCGGCTGGCGGCGGAGGTCGCCCGGTACCGGTCGCGTCTGGCCGTCCTGGATTACGCGCGGCCGGAGACGTCGTCCGTGTCGGCGCCCCTGACCGCGCGCGAGCAGGAGATCGCCGACTTGGTGAGCCGGGGCATGACCAACCCGGCGATCGCCGAGCGGTTGTTCTTGAGTGTGCGGACCGTGGAGTCGCACCTGCGCCAGATCTACCGCAAGCTCGACGTGCCGAACCGCGCCTCCTTGACCCGCGCGCTGCTGGACGGCGACCGCGCGTCGCGTCCGCGGACTTTCTGAGCCGCCGCTCCTCCGCTCCCCTGTCCCTCGCTCCTCCTGCGTGCCGACGTCTGCGTGGTCGGCCCAGTGGTTTCGCCGATGCGGGGCGGCCCCGAGCACGCAAAACTCGGGGTCGCTTCACCGCACACGGAACAACAACACCTTTCGGAGGGTTCGGATGGGCCTGGCAGAACGCCGCAGCGCCGAGCGGTTCAAGAACGAGGACTACCCCGGCTGGAAGTCGCGGATCGACGAGGCCGCGGGCTTCGAGGTCTCCATCGACATCGCGTGGGACGAGCTGGCCGTCCCCGACTACGCCGACCGCTACGCCGAGTACTTCCCGGCGGTGTTCTTCCAGCCGCTGCTGGACGCGTTCGGCGCGATCGGCGTGGACGACATGGGCAAGGACGCGCTGCGCGAGGGGGTGTCGAAGGTGGTCGTGAAGAACTCCGGCCAGTACTTCAGCCCGACGGGCTTCACCTTCGCCGACGGCGTGCTGACGCTCGACCACATGTCGGACAGCAACACCCACCATGTGGAGGAGCGGACGAAGGCCATCCAGGCCCTGCTGGAAGCCGGGCTCTGAGCCCGACGGGGCCCCGCTGTCCCGCGCCGCCGGCGTGTCCGACGCGCAGCCCCTGGCCGTTCTCACGGCCAGGGGCTGTCGGCTGAGGTCGTTCCCTGAACAGACAGGCTTTCTGTCCTCCGCAGACAGGCGGTCATCAGTACCGTTCTGCCATGTCGAAGTTCCGGCGATTCGGGGGCGGGAAGGCTCAGAGCACGCTTGAGCGATGCCGCGGTTGGGCACACGTGGTCGACCTCGCCGAGGAGGAGACGCGCCGCTTGTCGGATGCCGCGCTCCGGCAGGCGATCAATACGCTGAAACAGCGCCATCAGAACGGCGAGAGCCTGGACGCTCTGCTTCCGGAGACGTTCGCGATCGTCCGCGAGGCATCGGTGCGGACGCTCGGCGAGCGTCCCTATGCGGAGCAGCTCATCGGCGGCGCGGCCTTGCATCTGGGCGCGGCCGTGGAGATGAAGACCGGTGAGGGCAAGACGCTGACCGGGGTCCTGACCACCAGTCTGCACGCGTTGACGGGCCGGGGCGTCCACGTCCTGACCGCCAACGACTACCTCGCCGCGCGAGACGCCGAGTGGATGGGGCCGGTGTACGGCCTGCTCGGCTTTCGCAGTGTCCTGTTGGCCAGGGGCGGCGGCCAGGTCGAGCGGCAAGGTCTCTACGCCGCGGACGTCGTGTACGGCACCGCGGGTGAGTTCGCCTACGACTACTTGCGCGACCACCTGGTCCGTGAGCAGAGCCAGGTTGTGCAACGGGACCGCTTCTCGGCGGTCGTCGACGAGGCGGACCTCGTCATGCTCGACGAGGCCGGCACCCTGCCGCAGACCTTCAAGAAGGCCGACCTCGGGATCGACTACGCCGGTCCGGCGGCACTGGCGGCACGGCTCGAACCGGGCGTGCACTACGTCGTCGACAAGACACGCTGGACCGTCGCGCCGACGGAGCGGGGCATGGCGGTGATCGAGGACTGGTACGGCGGGCCCGTGTACAACGGCGGCGACGTGGGTCTGGCGCACCGGGTGAGCCTGGCGTTGCGGGCGAAGGAGTTGTACGTCAAAGACCGCGACTACGCGGTCGTGGACGGGGCCGTCCAGACCATCGACACGACCACCCAGCGGCTGCTCCCCGACCGGACCCACGGCGGCGGCCTGGATCAGGCGCTGGACGCCAAGGAGGGCCTGAAGGTCCGGCCCGAACAGCAGTGCTTGGCGGCCATCGATGTCCACGCCTATCTCGGGCTGTACTCGCGGCTTGCAGGGATGACCGGCGTGATCGAAGGGGAGGCCGACGCCTACCAAGACTTGTACGGCATGGAGTGTGTCATCGTCCCGCCGCATCACCCGGTCCGACGTGTCGACCACGATCCGACCATATTCGCCAACGACGGCGCCATGCTCCGCGCCGTCCGCAAGACCGTCCAGACCCAGCGCACGGCTGGACGGCCGGTGCTGGTCGGGACGGCGTCCGACGAGATGGCCGCACGGATCTCCCAGACCCTGCTGGCCGCCGGCATCGAGCACGCCATTCTCGACGCCCGGAGCCACGAGCGGGAGGCCGAGATCATCGCCCGCGCCGGCCGGCCCGGCGCGATCACGGTGTTGACCCGCATGGCCGGGCGCGGCGTCGACATCCGGCTCGCCGAGCCCGAGGGCGCGGGGCTCTACGTGCTCGGCGTCGGGCCGCTGGACTCCCGGCGGATGGAGCTGCACCTGCGCGGACGCGCCGGGCGCGGCGGCGACCCGGGCGAATCAGCCTTCTATTTCTCCCTCGACGACACGCTCTTGAAGACCACGAAGACGGTCCAGCGGCTCACCGGCACCGGTAAGGACGAGCCCATCGGCCCCAACTTCGCGCTCACGCGCTCGCTCGTAGCCAGACTCAACGCGGTGTCGGCGCACCGAACGCAAACGCTGACCCAGCATCTGCGCTTCTCCGCGGTGCGGGAAGAGCAACGCGCGGCGGTCTACGCCAGACGCGAGGAGGTGCTGCGGGACGGGATCCCGCCGGACCGGATGGACGGCATCATCCAAAGCGTCATACAGACCCTGGTCCTCGCCGCCCGCACCGGCCCGCAGGACGTGGACCGGCTGGTGCAGGCGCTCGGCCGCCTCTGCCCGGCCACGATCAGCCGCGACGCGATCGCGGCGG
This sequence comes from Catenulispora sp. GP43, assembly GCF_041260665.1. Classification (NCBI taxonomy): domain Bacteria; kingdom Bacillati; phylum Actinomycetota; class Actinomycetes; order Catenulisporales; family Catenulisporaceae; genus Catenulispora; species Catenulispora sp. GP43. The sequence continues at coordinate 98,254 of NZ_JBGCCT010000015.1, forward strand.
GCCTGGCCGGTTCTCCCACCTCGAAGGCCCGAGCAGACCTCGTCGAGGCGGTGGTGCGCGACGTCCGGGCTGCCGATACGACTCGCGAGGCGGAGCTCGGCCCGGACACGGCCGCCGGGCTGAGACGGCGCGTCATGCTCTCCGTCCTCGACCGTCTGTGGCGCGGCCGACTGCGCGACCTGGAGGACGCATACGACGGCCTCGCGCTGCGCACAGTGGCCGGCGGCGACGCGTTGGGCGAGTATCAGCGGACCGCGTCGCGGCTCGCGGCGACCATGTGGGAGGAGATCGAGGAGCAGTTCGTCGGGTACTGGTTCACCGTGAAGGTCTGAGTGAAGGTCTGAGCAGGCCTGGTGGACCACAGAGGAGCTGCGATGAGCCGAACAGACACACCGGATCCCGTGACCTGGACGCTCAGCGGGTTCGGCGACGAGATCGGGCCCGACCCCGACGTGCAGTTCGCCGTGTTGCAGGCGTTGGGGGCGCGGCACGTCGAGGTGCGCGGGGCTTGGGACACCAACGTCGTCGATCTGGCCGACGAGCAGGTCGACGCCCTCGCCGCGGCCTTGGAGCGGTGGGGAATGGGGGTCTCCGCGATCGCCTCGCCGATCGGGAAGGTGAGCATCGTCGGGGATCCCGAGGACGAGGCGCGGCGGCTGGCGCGGGCCATCGCGGTCGCGCAGCGGTTCGGGGCCCGCTACATCCGGATGTTCTCCTTCTACCGGCCGGACGGGATGAGCGCGCGAGACGTTCGCGATCCGGTGCTCAAGCACATCAGCGGCCTGGCACGGATGGCCGAGCGGGAGGGGGTCGTCCTGGTGCACGAGAACGAGAAGGACATCTACGGCGACATCCCCGAGCGCGTCCTGGACCTCATCGAATCGGTGGGCTCGGACGCGCTGAAGGTGGCGTGGGACAGCGCCAACTTCGTGCAGGTCGGGGTGGCGCCGTTCACCGACGGCTACGCGATGCTGCGGCCGCACCTCGAGTACCTCCAAGTGAAGGACGCCATCGCGGCGACCGGCGAGGTGGTGCCCGCCGGAGAGGGCGACGGGCAGGTGTTGCAGACCCTGACCGCGCTGCGGGACGACGGCTACGCCGGCTTCGCCTCGCTCGAGCCGCATCTGGCGCTCGGGCACGCGATGGGCGGGTTCTCCGGCCCCGCGCTGTTCGGCCGGGCGGCGCGGGCCTTCACCGGCCTGCTCGACACGATCGGGGTGGCGACCGCATGATCGGTGTCGCCATCGTCGGCGCCGGGACGATCGGGCTCATCCACGCCGAGGCCGTGCGCCGCCATCCGCGGCTCCACGTCGCGGCGATCATCGATCCGGATGCCGCCGCGCGCCGGAAGCTGGTGGAGCACATCGGAAACGCCGCTGAAGCCGATGAAGCAGCTGAAGCAGCCGAACCGGCTGAAACGGCCGAAACGCCTGAAGCCGCTGAAGCCGCCAAGGCTGTCGGCGCTCCCGCTCCCGATTCCGCAAACCCCTCCCGCTCCCTCGCGCCGGCCGAGTTCGCATCCCTGGCCGAGGCCCTCGCCGCCGGCGGCATCGACCTGGTCGCCGTCTGCGTCCCGAGCGGTCTGCACGCCGCCGCCGTCGCCGAGGCACTGGCCGCCGGGGTCCACGTCCTGGTCGAGAAGCCCGTCGACGTCTCGCTTCCGCAGGCCCGCCGGCTGGCCGCGCTCGCGGAGCGGGCCGCGCGGCGCGGGGTGCTGTGCAGCGTCGTCAGCCAGCACCGCTTCGACCCGGCGGCCGCGGTGGTCGCGGCGGCGGTGGCCGAGGGCCGCATGGGCCGGGTCACCTCGGCGGTCGCCTCCGTCGCGTGGTGGCGCGGCCAGGACTACTACGACTCGGCGCCCTGGCGCGGCACCCGGGCCCTGGACGGCGGCGGCGCTCTGATGAACCAGGGTGTGCACACCGTGGATCTGCTGGCTTGGCTGCTCGGCCGGCCGGTGGAGGTGTCCGCGCACACCGCCCTGCTGGCGCACGAGGCGATCGAGGTCGAAGACGTCGCGACCGCGACCATCCGCTTCGCGTCCGGGGCGCTGGCCGTCCTGCACGCCACCACCGCCGCCTACCCCGGCCTGTCGGTGCGGCTGCAGATCCACGGCAGCCGGGGCTCCGCGGTCCTGCACGACGACCAGCTGGAGTACTTCCACGTCGCCCGGCACGGCGGCGGCACCACCGCCGGGCCCTACGGCGGCGCCGAGCCCGACAACCAGGCGGCCGACGTGGTACCGGCCTCGGAGTTGCGCGGCCACCCCAAGGCCGCCGACGCGATGGTCGTCGGCCACCTGCGCCAGTACCAGGACGTGGCCGAGGCCATCGAGACCGGCCGGCCGCCCGGCGTCACCGTCCAGGACGGGCTCATGGCGGTGGCGATCGTGCGCGCCGTCTACGTGTCCTCGGCCTTGGGCCGCCCCGTCGATATCAATGCCCTGCTGAACGGGGACTACGACGACGCGGCCCTCTGATCACCCGCAGCCACTATGCTCGCGGGAGATTCGCCGGGAGGGGAGAGTCCATGTCCGACGGGGAAAGCCCTCTGATCAACGCGCTGCGGCAAGCGGTGCGCTCCGCACCGGAGCAAGCCGAATTCCGGGTCGCGCTCGCCGAGGCGCTCATCGGGGCCGGTGACACGCAGGGGGCGATCGTCGAGCTCGGTGCGGCGCTGCGGCTGGAGCCGGGGTCGGCGCGAGCCAGGGGGCTGATGCTCTCGGCCTTGAGCGGGGGAACAGGAACGGCGACCCCCGAGACAACCGCCGAAGCGGCACCGGCAGCCTCGTCCGGCGAAGAAGACACGGCCCCGGCCCCCAAAACCGACTCCGCCTCCGACTCCGCGTCTGACCCCGCCTCCGCCTTCGACTGGTCCGCCGCCGAGGCCGAACTCGGCGACATCGCCCCGCCGCCCCGCTTCACCTCCGCAGCCAAGCCGGTCGCCGCCGACGACGCGGGCGAGGACCCGCGGGGCGTCCCGGCGCACGAGGTCGAGCGCCCGGCCCTGACCCTGGCCGACGTCGGCGGCCTGGCCGAGGTCAAGGAACGCCTCCAGGTCTCGTTCCTGGCCCCGATGCGCAATCCCGAGCTGCGCCGGATCTACGGCAAGTCGCTGCGCGGCGGTCTGCTGCTCTACGGCCCGCCCGGATGCGGCAAGACCTTCATCGCGCGGGCGGTGGCCGGCGAGATCGGCGCGTCCTTCATCTCCGTGGGCATCTCCGAGGTGCTGGAGCTGTGGTTCGGGGCGTCGGAGAAGAACCTGAGCGAGCTGTTCGAGCTGGCCCGGCGGCAGACGCCGTGCGTGCTCTTCTTCGACGAGCTCGACGCCCTGGGCCAGCGGCGCAGCCAGACCCGCAACTCGATGATGCGGACCGTGGTCAACCAGTTCCTCGCCGAGCTGGACTCGGTGGGGGCGGACAACGAGGGCGTGTTCGTGCTCGGCGCGACGAACGCCCCGTGGGACGTCGACCCGGCGCTGCGCCGTCCCGGCCGCTTCGACCGGACCGTGCTCGTGCTGCCGCCGGACGCCCCGGCCCGCGCGGACATCCTGCGCTACCACCTGCGGGACCGGCCGATCGCCGGGGTCGACCTGGAGTCGCTGGTGGCGCGGACCGACGGGTTCTCCGGGGCGGACCTGGCCTACCTGTGCGAGACGGCGACCGAGAACGCGCTGATCGACGCGGTGCGCACCGGCGAGGTGCGGATGATGGGGATGCCCGACTTCGAGGCCGCGCTGAAGGACGTGCGCCCCTCGACCGGGCCGTGGTTCGACGCCGCGCGCTCGGTCGCGCTGTTCGCGAACGAGGGCGGCGCGTACGACGACCTCGCGGCGTTCTTCAAGAACCGCAAGGGCGCAAAGGACCTGTGATGGCGGACGAGGAATCGCTGCGGGCCGCCGTCGAACGCGCCGTCGCCCTGATCCGGCTGGAACGCTACGCCGAGGCCGAGCCGATGCTGCGCACGGTGCTGGCGGCCGATCCGGAGCACTTCGGGGCGCTGGCGAACCTGGCGTGGCTGCTCGACCTCGTCGACCGCCGCGCGGAGGCGCTGGAGACCGCGCGGCTGGTGATCGCGCGCTGGCCGCAGGACACCGAGGGCTTCTACCGCGCGGCGCTGGTCCAGAAGCAGGAGCAGGAGTTCGACGAAGCTCTCGCTCTGCTTCAGCGTGCGCTGGAGATCGCGCCGGACGAGGGCCGGGTGCTGCGGCTGTACGCGCAGGTGCTCGACCGCTTCCCCGGGCGCCGGGCCGAGGCGCTGGCCGCGGCCGACCGGGCGATCGAGGTGGACCCGCAGGTCGGCGAGAGCTTCCAGGCCCGGGCCATGGTCCTGGTCGACGAGTACCGCTGGCGGGAAGCCGAGGCCGCCATGGAGCAGGCGCTCCAGCTGGAGCCGCTGAACACCGCGTTCCTGATCCAGGCCGGTATCGTGAAGCTCCGGCTCGGGGCCATCGAGCGCGCCCGCGAGGCGTTCACCTCGGCGCTGCGCCTCAGGCCGAAGCCGTACCGGGTCCGCGAAGTGCTGGACACCCTGGAGACGCAAGGGCTTCCGGCGCCGATGCTCGACGTCTACACCCTCGGCTGCCAGGCGCTGGACATCCCCGACCTGGGCACTCCGGGCACCGCCGGGACGGACCGGGAACTGCTGCGGCGGCAGGCGCGCATCGCGGCGTCGATGTGGCGCGCGGCCGTGTACAACCATGCCTGGTCGAAGGACTCGCGCGACCGCTGCCGGGCGCTCGTGACCGCGATGCTGGCGGCGGACCCGACGCTGGTCCCGGCCCGTCTGCTGGCCGCCGAGATCGCCAGCGACGACGACCGCTACGAAGACCTCGTCGCGCTGGGGCTGCCGCTGGTCGAGGAGGGCGAGGCGACCCCCGCGCTGTTCCGCTGGACCGTCTACGGCCTGGAGGACCTGGAACGCCTCGACGAGGCCCTCGAACTCGCCACCGAGGGCCGGCGCCGCTTCCCGGACGCCAGCGAATCGGTGTCCCTGCAAGGCCGGATCCTGGCCGAGACGGGCCGCCGCGACGAGGCCGTGGCCGCCGCGAAGGACGCGATCGAGCTGGCCGGCGACGACCCCGGGGCCCTGACGTCCGCCGCCGACGTCTACAAGCGCCTGCACATGAATGACGAGGCCAAACAGGCCTACAAGGCCATCCTGCGCGTGGCGCCGACCCAGACGACCACGCTGTTCCAGCTCGGCTCGCTCTACATGCTCGCCTACCAGGACCACCGCGCCGCCGAGCGCCTGATCCAGCGCATCGAGCTGCCCGACGTCGGCGGCGACCGCACCGCGGTCCTGGGCCAGATCCGCTTCCAGCTCGGCAAGTGGGACCAGGCCATGGCCGACTTCGAGACGGCCCTGGCCACCCCGATGCGCGACCCGGTGACGGTTCCGGGCATCATCCTGGGCCTGCAACTGTTCGGGCCGCCAAAGCGGTTCCAGCCGATGCTCGACAAGTGCGTGGAAATCCGCGGCGACGGCGAACCGGCCGAGCCGGTGACCATCGAGAAGCTGCGGCTCGCGGCCTTCACCCTGGTCAAGTACGGCGCGCTGTCCGAGGCCGCGGAGGTACTCGAGCAGATCCTGGCGATGGATCCGGAGAACTACGAGGCCACGATCATGGCGAAGGTGGTCGCCGATCCGGAGGAGCCGGAGCACGCGGAGGCGATCGCGGTGGTGTTCGTGCCGGACGCGCACGACGAGCTGCTTTGAGAAACGGGCCGGTGGCGGTCGATTCCACCAAACACCCGCTCTGAACATCAGGGCCGCAAACGGACATCTTCTTGTCGGCCGCCAAATCGTCGCGGGAATGCGCGTAACCGAAATACGCGAGCACTGACATCCCCAACGCCAGTACCGCGACGATCCCCTGCCACATCCCGGTGTATCTCCAGCGGTCCCCGATCAGTTCGAGCCCGCCCCAGAAGTTGATCAGCTCGCACCTACTCGGGTCGCGACCTCACAATGAGGTCCGCCAGCAGAGCCATCGACGCGATGATAAGTCCTGACAAGAGCAGTAGCGCAGTGTTCTGCGCGAACCGGAACGGATGCACCACCAGGTCGAACACCGCCTTCACAACGCCGATCCCGATCAGCCACAGTGCCGGCGGCATCAGGACCTTCAGCGGGTTGAAGTACATCACCATCCGCAGCACCTGCAGGATGTACCGGTAGGCGTCGGTCACGAACCGGAACTTCGACTTGCCGGCCCGCTTCGCGTAGTCGATCGGCATGTACACCACGGGATGCTGGTTGGACATGAACGCCAACGTGATCGTGGTGACACAGGAGAACCCGGGCGGCAGCAGCCGCAGATACGGCAGCGCCACCTCACGCCGCATCGCCCGCAGCCCCGAGTTCAAGTCCGGGATCTTCTGGTTGGTCAGCTTCTCCGCGATCTTGCGGATCACCCACTTGGCCGGGATCCGCAACAACCGGTGCGACCCCATCTCGGCCTTGCGAGCACCCACCACCTGATCTATGTCCGCATCGAAATCGAGCATCTCCACCAACTCGGGGATCCGCTCGTTCGGATACGACATGTCGGCATCGGTCCACACCACGATGTCGCCCCGGGCCATCTTCGACCCGATCCGCCGCACCGTCCCGGCCCCGCCGTTCCGGTTGAAGGCCACCACCTTCACCGACGGATACTCGATCTCCGCCTTGCGCAACACCTCCAGCGTCTTGTCCGTGGAAGCGTCATCGATCGCCAGCACCTCGTACGGGTAGTCCATGGCGTCCAACGCCGCACAGATCCGCTGGATCTCCAGCAGAACGTGCGCCTCCTCGTTGAAACACGGCAGAACCACACTGACATGCGGCCGGACTTTCGCATCCTCGAGGTCCCGGGCGGCCGCTGTGTCCAAGTCTGCGATCGTCACGAAGTGAAACCCTTCCTCATAAACAGAAAACCAACGTGCCCCGGAAATCTCTCATCACGCCTCATCCCCCGGTCTGGCCGCGACGACGTCGGGATCCCCCGGACGACGCCGGCGGCGCTCCCACCACCACTCGCCGGCCGGCACCGCCGCCAACGAAAGTCCGACGGCGCCTGAGGCCCAGGTGCCGACGGTCTGCTGCGGCAGGCTATACCGCAGGGCAACCGTGTGGGTCCCGGCCGGGACGTCCACCGCGACCAGCCCCTGGTCGGCCTTCACCAGATCGGCCCGGCGACCGTCGACGGCGGCCTGCCAGCCCACCTGGTCGGCGTCGGCGACCACCAGGTAGCCCGAACCCTGCGCGTCGACCGTCGTGGTGATCGAGTCCGTACCGTCCGCGAGCACCTGGACCGACGCCGGCCGGCCGGACGCCGCCGGTCCCGGATCGGACAGCACGACCGCGTCGTCCGCCACCGTCCCGGACGCCAGCATCGTCACCCGCTGGTCCTGCGAGGGGACGACGGTGCTCTGCGAGGCCCAGCGGATGCGCGGCAGGGCGTTCATCCGCTCGTAGATCACCGACGAGCCGACGTAGGCCAGGCGCAGGCCGTCGTCGGCGGGGCTGATGGTGTCGACGGCCGGGACGCCGTTGTCGGCGTCCACGGTGAGCGGGGAGTCGGCGTGCAGCGTGATGGTCGCGGTCAGCGGGGTGCCGGCCGGCAGGGTGTCGGCGGCGACCGCGACCTGGAACGGGGTTCCGGCCCGGGCCCCGGTCAGCCGGCTGGAGGCGGCGACCTGCTTGCCGTTCGCGTCCCGGATCACGACGTCGACCGTGGTGTCCTTGGTCAATCCCGCGATGCTCCAGGGGACGGACCCCTCCGGCGTGAACCCGATGCCGCGCACCGGGCCGGTGATCGGGACGGTCACCGGCTTGCCCGGGATCAGCTGCGTCGTGCCGCTGCGCGGCGCGTCGACGACCGTGCCGAAGACGCCGTCGGTGGGGCCGGAGACCCAGTACTTGGTGCCCAGCCGGTCCAGCACCGGGCTGGTGACCTGCTTGACGTCGTGCGCCTGGAAGTCGACGTAGGTCGGATAGGGCACGGCCCCGTCCGGCACGCCCTGCATCAGCGCCGCGAAGTCGGCGTTCAGGAAGTTGTGGCCGTTCACCGACCGCAGGTCGTACGCGGTCGAGGTGCCGAAGGTGATGGCGTCGTAGGAGGAGGCGTAGCGCTGCTCGCCGAGGTTGTCGGCCAGGAACGTGTGGGTGTCGGTGACCGGGTAGAACGTGGCCTTGTCGGCCTTCGGGTAGTAGCCGTCCATGAACTGCGCGCCCTGGACCGCGGTCATCACGATCAGCGTGGCCGCGGCGCCGAAGCGCAGCGCCGAGGCCTCCCGCCGGCCGGCGAACGCCTGGCGGCCGGCCACGACCAGCGCGATCACGCAGGCCACGGCGATCACGACGATGACGCCCGCGCTGCGGATCTGGCTCCAGTACAGGTCCAGCGCCTTGCCGGCGTCCTGCCCGGAGGTCCCGGCGGAGTAGTGGACCGTGCTGCGGCCGTGCACCACCATGGCCGCCGCGAACGCCACGAAGCCGGTGACGACCGCCGTGGTCCACAACCGCCGCTTGGGCCATGCCGTCCACGCCGTCAGCGCAGCCGCCAGCCTGCGCCCCTTCGAGGACGCCGCGGCCCGGGCCGTCCTCGGCTCCTGCGCCCGCATCCGGACCAGCACCTCGAAGCCGACCGCCACCAGCACCGCGAGCAGGAACCCCAGGATGCTTCTGGCCCGGCCTATGAAGTTCTGCTCGAACAGCGTCCGCAGCCCCGGCAGCTTCTGGAACAGCTCCAGCGGAGGCCCGCCGAGGTAGATCAGCTCGATCCAGGCCACCGTGGCCGCCATGAAGAACAGCCAGGTGCCGACCGGCATCAGCCCGCGGCCGCGGCGCGGCATCGCGATGGCCACGACCACCAGCACGACGGCCGCCGCCCCGAGGTAGGCGACGGCCTCGACCATGTTGGTCTTCAGCACGAACTGGACGGGATCGTGCTCGTCGACCGTTCCCAGCGACCACGGCGCGACCATCGTGAGCGCGCTGGAGACCGGCAGGGTGGCCGTCGCCGACTGGCTGCGGCCCTCGATCATCCACGTCCCGAAGAACCGGAGGAAGGGCATCAGCTGGAACAGCGTCAGACCGATGCCCGCGGCCATCCCGGCGCCGAGATACAGCACCGGCCGCACCAGCCGCCGCAGGTCCGAGCGGTACTCGCCGGCCAGCCGGACCAAGGCGTAGGCGACGGAGGTCAGCAGCGCGTATCCGGCGACCGACGGGAAGCCGCCCAGGAACAGCGCCGCCACCGGCAGCGCCGCCAGCGCCGCGTCCCGGGGCCGACGCTTCTGGACGAACCGCTCGACGGTCCAGAACAGTGCCGGGATGAAGGCGGCCACGCGCGTCTGCGGGAAGCCCAGCCACGCCACCATGAAGCCGCTGCCGGCGAAGGTGATGCCGCCCAACAGCGCGGCCGGCCGCGAGAGCGAGACCCGGCGCAGGAACAGGAAGGTACCGCCGACCGCGCACACGATCTCCAGCAGCCGCTCGTACGCCGGGGCCAGCCAGCTCGGCATCACGTAGAACGGGAGCGTCAGCGGCGAGTAGAACGCGTAGTCCGGGATGGCGCCCAGCGCGCTGCCGGCGGCGCCGTAGGGGTTCCACTGCGCCACCTTGCCGTGGTCGAGCTGCTGCTTGAACAGCATCTCGCTGGGCAGCTCGGAGGTGTAGATGTCGTCCAGGTAGGTGTTCGAGGGCACGGTCCCGGCGAAGCCGGAGCTCACCCAGGGCCCGTTGGTGACCATCTCGTCGGTCGGGGTCAGCGTCGAGGCGCCGAACAGCGGTCCGCCGATGCCCCACAGCGAGAACAGCAGGACGCCGATCACGGCCACCACCGTCAGCGCACGCGGCCGGTGCTTCCAGGCCCGGCCGCGCCACCGTCCGGTCCGCCTCCCGGCCACGACCCGCGCGCGCCCGCCTCCACCGCCTCGGCCGCCGCCGCGAGGTCCGTCGACCGTGCTCGGCTGCGTCACGGTGACAGCCGCCGCGACGAGAGGCTCGCCGGCGCTGGACTCACGAATTCCCGTCATGCCGATCCGTTGGTGAGAGGTGCGTCGCTGATGCGGCGACGGCGATGCGAGGGACCGTAGCCAGGAAATCTGAGGAGTAGTTAAATCCATTCCCGGCTTCAGCGCCAGACTCTCGCTAATCTGCGGGTCGCAATGGGGGCTTAATCCGCGTCGGCGCATCGGGGTAGTCCGCCTATGCGGGGGGCGGCGCGCGGGCATGCTTCTTTGACAATGTCCTTTCGGTATTGCCGCGGCATGGTGAGCCTCCGTACAGCGGGCGCGCAATCGTTGATCGTTACGTGAGCGCTTCCACCGCCGTGCGTCGATCACACAATCGGATACTCCGAACGGGTCGCGGCCGTGCGGGCCGCGGGCTGCCCGAGGTGCTGCGCGAGGAACAGCGCCGCACGGTCAAGGGCCTGACCCGCCTCGTCCAGCGCGTCGCCGAAGGCCTGGAACACGTGCGGCACCCCGGCGGTGACGTCGAGGATCACGTCGACCTCGGCCTCGACGGCGCGCGCCGCGAACCGCACCGCGTCGTCGAGCAGCAGTTCGTTCGTGCCGACCTGGAGCAGGACCGGCGGCAGGCCGGCCAGGCCGCCGAGCACGGCCGGGGACAGCAGCGGCTGCGCGGGGTCCTGCCCGGCCAGGTACATCCCGCCGGTGTAGGCCATGCCCTCGGCGGTGAAGTAGGGGTCGATGTCCGCCTTGGTGGTCATCGTGGCGCCGGTGCGCGTGAGGTCCAGGCCCGGCGAGAACGCCACGATCGCGGCGGGGAGCGGCAGTCCGGCGTCGCGGGCGGCCAGGCTGGTCGTCACCGCCAGGTTGCCGCCGGCCGAGTCGCCGGCGAAGGCGATCGAGGCCGGATCGGTGCCGGCCTCGGCATCCACCAAGCTGCGGTAGGCGGCCAGGCAGTCCTCGATCGCGGCCGGGAACGGGTGCTCGGGCGCCAGCCGGTAGTCGAGGGAGATCGCGGTGACGCCGGTGCGGCGGACCAGGCCGGCGGTGTTCACCATCCCGGTCTCCGGCGAGCCCAGCGCGAAGGATCCACCGTGGAAGTACAGGATGGTCCCCGGACGCGCTGTGCCGGCGTCTTCCGGCTCGACCCGGATCGCGGGACGTCCGGCCAGCTCGGTCGGGGTGCGGCGGACTCCGGCCGGGATCGGGAACCCCGCCATCATCGCGGCGAAGCCGGCCCGCATGCGCTCGACGGGCACAGGTGTGAAGCCGTTCGCCTCCTTGCGCAGCATCTTGTCCAGCTCGCGTCGTTGTGCCCAGGTCATCGGGGGTCTCCTCGGAGTCGTCGGCATGTATATGCCCAGGAAGTACATTCCCAGGCATGTATGAGAAAATATATGCCGTGGCATCTACTTCGGCAACCGGCGGCCCCTCGGGCCGCTCCGACCTCGCCGCGTTCTTCGACGACCTGGTGCGCTGCGAGACCCGGATCTACAACGCGGTCACCGACCGGCTCCGGGCCGAGCACGGGATCGTCGCCTCGCAGTTCGAGATGCTGCGCTTCCTGCGCGACCACCCGAAGTCCCGGGTCGCCGACCTGGCCACGGCCTTCGCCATCGGCATCGGCGCGGCCAGCAAGGGCGTCGACCGGCACGAGGCGGCCGGCTGGGTCGCGCGGCTGCCCAACCCCGCCGACCGCCGCTCCTCGCTGATCAGCCTCACCGACCGCGGCGCCGCGCTGGTGGCGGAGGCCGAGCAGACGTTCCACGGGCACCTGGAGGAGCTGATCACCGCGACGCTCGGCGCCGAGCGCGTCGACGCGGTGGGGGCGGCGCTCGGCGAGTTGCGGCGGGCGTTGGAGGAGGCGCGGGTGGGGGTGCCGGTCGGGTAAGCGGACTCCAACCCGCTCCCCGCGCCGAGCGATCGCCACGGCGAAGCTCATCATTGACTTCAAGCGCATGTCAGGCACTTCTAAGATGACTGCCATGCAACTGGACCTGAACCTGCTCGCCGCCCTCGACGCCCTGCTCGAGGAGGGCAGCGTGGCCGGCGCGGCCGACCGCCTGCACGTCACCGCGCCCGCGATGAGCCGCAGCCTGGGCCGCATCCGGCGCACCACCGGCGACCAGATCCTGGTGCGCACCGGCCGCACGATGACGCCGACGCCCTACGCGCTGGCCGTCCGCGAGCCGGTGCACGCGCTGTTGCAGCAGGTCCAGGGGGTGCTGGCGCCGAGCCGCGAGCTGGACCTGGCCACCCTGGAACGCACGTTCACGCTGCGCTGGCACGACTCGCTCGTCGCGTTCGGCGGCGCCGCGCTGCTGGCGGCCGTGCGCGAGCAGGCGCCGGGCGTACGGCTGCGGTTCGTCGCCGAGTCCAGCGTCGACACCCCGGGGCTGCGGCGCGGCGAGGTGGACCTGGAAGCCAACGCGAACCCGCCGACCGGCGCGGACGTCCGCGCCGCGAAGGTGGCCGAGACCGCGCAGGTGGTCGTCGTGCGGCCGGATCATCCGCTGGCCCGCGGCCACGCGCCAAGCGCCGAGGGGTACGCCGCGGCCGACCACGTCGCCGTCTCGCGCCGGGGCAACGTCAGCGGCGTCCTCGACGAAGCGCTCGCCGGGCTCGGCCTGGCCCGCCGGGTGGTGGCCACCGCGCCGTCGCAGGCCGCCGCGCTGGAGTTCGTCCGGGACTGCGGCCTCGTGGTCACCGCCCCGGAATCCACCACGCGCCGCGCGATCGCCGGCCTCGGCCTGGTCGCGCTCCCGCTGCCGCTCGATCTGCCCGCGGTGGCGGTGTACCTGTCCTGGCATCAGCGCTATGACACCGATCGCGCGCACGCCTGGCTGCGCGATCTGGCCCGCACCGCGCTGGCCGACGCGGTCGGGGACCCGTCGGCATAGCAGCCCGGTCGACCAGCCGATCGCTCACAGTGACGCCGATGCCCACTCCCCGCCGCCCATGGCAGGATCGGCGCGTGCAGATCGCGATGCTGGGGCCTTTGGAAATCCGCACCGAGGCCGGCGGCTCGGCCGACGTGCCCGGCGCGCGGCTGCGCGGGGTGCTGATCGCGCTCGCGCTCAGGCCGAACCAGGTGGTGCCGAAGGCCTCGCTGGTGGACTGGGTCTGGGGCGAGAACCCGCCGGCCGACGCCGCCAACGCCTTGCAGCGCCTGGTCTCCCGGCTGCGCAAAGCTCTGCCGGACACGGCGATCGACGGGCTCACCGACGGCTACCGCCTGGCCGTGGACCCCGACGCCGTGGACGCGGTGCGCTTCGAGCGCCTGGTGAGCGCGAGCCAGGCCGCCGGCCAGGACGTCTCGGAGCGGGCCCGGCTGCTGCGTGAGGCGTTCGCGCTCTGGCGGGGCGATGCGATGCAGGACGTCGGCCTTCAGGAAAGCGGTGCTTTCGAGGCCGTGGTGGTCCGGCTGGAAGGACTGCGGCTGACCGCCGGCGAGGAGCGCTTCGACGCCGAACTCGCCCTCGGGCGCGGCGCGGGGCTGGTCACCGAGCTGACCGACCTGGTCGCCGCGCATCCCACCCGGGAGCGGCTGGTCTCGGCCCTGATGCGCGCGCTCAACGCCGCCGGCCGCGACAGCGAGGCGCTGCAGGTGTATCAGCGCACGAGGGAGGCACTGGCCGACGAGCTCGGCGTCGATCCCTCCCCGGAGCTCTCGGCGCTGCACGTCTCCCTGCTGCGCGGCGAACTCGGCGGCCGCCGGGAGGAGACCCGCAAGACCAACCTGCGCACCGAGCTGACCAGCTTCGTCGGCCGGGAGGCCGAGGTGGCGGCGGTCCGCGCGCTGGTGGAGGGGAACCGGCTGGCCACCGTCATCGGTCCGGGCGGCGCCGGGAAGACCCGGCTGGCCGTGGAGACCGCGCGCGCGGCGCTCGGCGGGCTGCCGGACGGGGCCTGGCTGGTCGAACTCGCGGCGATCGGGCCCGACGCCGACGTGGCCCAGGCCGCGCTGTCCGGACTGGGCCTGCGCGACACCCTGCACGGCGAGAACCCGAGCGCCGGGCCGACCGAGCGCTTCATCGCGGCGATGCGCGAGCGGCGGGCCCTGATCGTCCTGGACAACTGCGAGCACGTCATCGAGTCGGCGGCGCTGTTCGCGCACCGGGTCCTCGGCGAGTGCCGGGAGCTGCGGATCCTGGCCACCAGCCGCGAACCGCTCGGCATCACCGGCGAGGTGCTGTGGCCGGTGACGCCGCTGGCACTGCCGGCCGAGGACGCGACGCCGGAGGAGATCGAGTCCTCCCCCGCCGTGCGGCTGCTGCGGGACCGGGCCCAGGCCGTGCGCCGGGACCTGGCCGTGGACGTGCGGCAGCTGGCGACGATGGCCCGGGTATGCCGGGCGCTGGACGGCATGCCGCTGGCCATCGAACTGGCCGCGGCCCGGCTGCGGACCATGTCGGTGGAGCAGTTGGCCGGCCGCCTGGACGACCGGTTCCGGCTGCTCACCGGCGGCAGCCGGATCGCGCTGCCGCGGCACCGGACGCTGCGCGCGGTGGTGGACTGGAGCTGGGAGCTGCTGTCCGACGACGAACGCGCGGTGCTGCGCCGGCTCTCGGTGTTCGCCGGCGGGGCCGGTGTGGAGGCGGCCGAGCACGTCTGCTCCGGCCAGGAGATCGAGCCGGACTTCGTCCTGGAGCACCTGACCACGCTGACCGAGAAGTCGCTGCTGGTGGCGGACGACATGGAGGGCGACGCCCCGCGCTTCCGGATGAGCGGCACGATCCGCGAGTACGCCGGGCAGCGCCTCGCCGAAGCCGGCGAACAGGAATCGGCCCGCCAGGCCCACCTGGACTTCTTCACCCTGCTGACCGAGACCGCCGAGCCGCGCCTGCGTCTGCGCGAACAGGTGGCGTGGCTCGCGGCGCTCCAGACCGAGCACGACAACATCGCCGCCGCGATGCGCGGCGCGCTCGCGGCCGGCGAAGCCCAGCCGGCGATGCGCCTCGGGGCCGCCTCCGGCTGGTACTGGTGGCTGGCCGGGTACCGGACCGAGGGCCTGGAACTGCTCACCGCCGCCGCCGCGCTGCCCGGCCGGACCTCGGCCGAGGTCCGGGCGCTGGTCTACGCGCTGATCGTGATGTTCGTGACCTCCGGCCGCGGTGACGAGCACTCCGCCGAGGACTGGATCCACAAGGCCTACGAGGCCAGCCACCAGGTCGAGCCCGGGACCCGCAAGCACCCCGGGATGGCGCTCGTCGAGCCGCTGGAGCGCATGCTCCGAAACCCGGCCGAGGCGCTGTCGGCGTTCGAGCCGCAGCTGGACGACGACGATCCCTGGGTGCGCGCGCTGGCCCGGCTCCAGACCGGGAAGATCCGGGTGATGTACGGCCACGGCGGGCTGGACGCGGACGAGCACCTGGAGACTGCGTTGCGGGAGTTCCGCGCGCTCGGCGAGCGGTTCGGGATCTCCCTGGGCCTGACCGAGCTGGCCGACCGGATCGCGGTGCGCGGCGAGTTCGCCAGAGCCGCCGAGCTCTACCGGGAGGCGGTCGCGGTCGTCGCCGAGGTCGGCGCCCCCGAGGAGGTCATCCGGATGCGGGCCCGGCAGGCGCTGATGCTCTGGATGGCCGGGGACCGGGACGCCGCGGCGGCCGCGATCGCCGACGGCGAGCGGAGCGCGCAGCGCGTGACCTGGCCCGGCGCGCTGGCCGAGCTGGCGCTGGCGAAGGTGGACCTGGCCCGCTGGGCCGGCGACCCGGCCGGGGCCCGGCAGCAGATCGAGGCGGCCACGTCCCTGCTCGGCGCCGAGGCGGAGCAGGCGCACTACCGCGCGCTGCGGCTCGACCTGCTCGCCCGGGTCACCGACGACCTGGACCAGGCCCGGGCGCACGGCGCGGCGGCGCTGGCGGCGGCGAACGAGGTGGGGCTCCCGCTGCTGACCGCCATGGCGGTGGTCGGACTGGCGGATCTGGCGCTGCGCCGCGACCAGCCCGAGCAGGCGGCGCTGCTGCTCGGCGCGGCCGCGGCCCTGCGCGGACTGCCGGACAGCGCGCATCCCGACGTGGCGCGCATCGAGGCCGAAGCGCGGAACCGCCTCGGCGACACGGGGTTCGCCGAGGCGGTTCTGGAGGGGACGCGGACCGAGCTCTCCGAGCTCACTCAGGTCACGCTCGCTTCTTGAAGGTCGACACCGCCCACAGGTAGCCCAGGAGCGCGAACCCGACGCACCAGGCCAGGGCCTGCACGGTGTGGCTGGTGGAGATGTGGCCGCCGGACAGCAGCCCGCGCAGGGTCTCGATGATCGGTGTGAAGGGCTGGTACTCGGCGAACTGCTTGATGCCGGTCTTCATGGTGGCGGCCGGAACGAACGCGCTGCTCAGGAAGGGCAGCATGATCAGCGGGACGGTCGCCAGCCCGGCGGACTCCACCGACTTGGCGGCCAGGCCCATGGCCACGGTGAGCCAGCTGGTGGCGAAGGCCAGCAGCAGCACCAGCCCTATCGCGGCGAGCCAGTCCAGCGCGCTGCCGTGGGACCGGAAGCCCATCGCGAAACCGACGCCGATGATGGCCCCGACGGCGATCACCGCCCGGAAGGTGGTGGCGACCACGTGGCCGGTGAGCACCGCGCCCCGGGAGACGTCCATGGTCTTGAACCGGTTGATGATGCCCTTGGTCAGGTCGTCGTTCACCGAGGCCGCGGTCGGGCCCAGGCCGTAGGTGATGGCCATGACGATCAGGCCGGGCACCGCGTAGTCGACGTAACTGCCGGGGACCTTGAACGCGCCGCCGAAGACGTACACGAACATCAGCATCATGACGATGGGGAACAGGATGGCGTTGAAGACGGTGATCGGGTTGCGGACGGTGTGGCGGAAGTTGCGGCGGAGCATGATCGCGGAGTCGCCGAACGCGGTGGACACGCTGCTCATGATTACTTCTCCTCGCTGACCGCGGTCGCGGCGGTGTCGGTGTTGGTTGCGGTGGTGGCGTGGCCGGTCAGGGCCAGGAAGACGTCGTCGAGGTCCGGCGTGTGCACGGAGAACTCCTCGGAGTCGATCGAGTGCTCGTCGAGCCGGCCCAGCAGTGCCCGCAGGGAGCGCGAGGTGCCGTCGCTCGGCACCCGCAGGGACAGTTCGGCATCGTCGCGCGTGGCTCCGTCCAGGATCCGCGCCGCGCTGTCGAGCTCGGCGGCGGTCGCGAACCTCAGCCGCACGTGGGTGCCGGGGATCTGGCGCTTGAGCTCATCGGCGGTGCCCTGCGCGACGATGCGGCCGCCGTCGAGCACCGCTATCCGGTCGGCCAGGTGGTCGGCCTCCTCCAGGTACTGGGTGGTCAGGAAGATGGTGGTGCCCTCGGCGACCAGCTCGCGGACGATCTCCCACATGGTGCGCCGGCTGCGCGGGTCCAGCCCGGTGGTCGGCTCGTCGAGGAAGATGATCCGCGGGCTGCCGACCAGCGTCATGGCCAGGTCGAGCTTGCGGCGCATGCCGCCGGAGTAGGCCGAGGCCTGCTTGTCCGCGGCCTCGGTGAGCTCGAAGCGCTCCAGCAGCTGCGAGACCAGGTCGCCGGCGGAGCGGATCCGCTTCAGGTCGGCCATCATCCGCAGGTTCTCCCGGCCGGTCAGCAGTTCGTCGACCGCGGCGAACTGCCCGGTCACGCCGATGGCCGAGCGCACCTGCCTGGTTTGGGTGGCGACGTCGTAGCCCGCCACCCGCACGGTTCCGGCGTCCGCCTTCATCAGCGTCGTCAGCACGTTCACCGTGGTCGTCTTGCCGGCGCCGTTCGGGCCGAGCATCGAGAAGACCGATCCCTGGGCGACCTCGAAGCCGATGCCGTCGAGCACGACCTTGTCGCCGTACGTCTTGTGCAGTCCGGTGACTGCGATGGCTGCGTTTTCCATGGCCCCACCATCGCCAGCGGCCCTGACGCGCTCCTGACACGGGCCTGACACGGCCCCAACGGACCATCCCGCATGCCGCGAGACCTGGGGCGGCATAGGACTAGAACATGATCAGAACGGCGCGGACCGTCGCCCTCCTGACGGCCCTGGCCTTCGGCGCCGTCGCCGGCCCGATCGGCGCGGCCACCACGCCCCAGGCCCAGGCGGCGCTTCGCCCCGCGACCACCACCGCGCCCAGCAATCCCGGCCTCGTGGGCGAACTGCTCGAAGGGGTGCTGGCGCCCCTGGCTCCGGTCGTCGACGCCGTCCTCACCGGCTTCGACGAGGCGTTCACCGTCACCGGCAACGCGTTGATCCACATGTTCGTGCCAACCCAAGCCGGGCCCGGATCCTGAACAGGGATGGACCCGCCACACCCCGGCGCTAGTACGATCAACGAATGTCCGAAATGATCGAGACGACCCCGGGCTGGTTCGCCCCGGGCGAGCTGGAGCAGATCCGCGCCCACCTGCCGATCGTCTACGTCCAGGCGGTCCCGGTGCGCGTCGACGCGGCCGGCGAGGTGACCAGCGTCGGGCTGCTCCTGCGCATCTCCCCCGACGGGGAGATCACCCGCAGCCTGGTCTCCGGGCGCGTGCTGCACCACGAGCGGCTGCGCGACGCCCTGCTGCGCCACCTGGAGAAGGACCTCGGACCGGTCGCGCTGCCGAACGTGCCGGCGTCCCTGCAGCCCTTCACCGTCGCCGAGTACTTCCCCACCGCGGGCGTCACGCCGTACCACGACCCGCGGCAGCACGCGGTGGCGCTGGCGTACGTGGTGCCGGTGAACGGCGACTGCTCGCCCCGGCAGGACGCGCTCGACCTGGTGTGGCTCACGCCGCAGGAGGCGAGTTCGGACGCCATCCAGCACGACATGCACGGCGGGCAGGGGACGCTGCTGCGGCAGGCGCTGGCGCACGTCGGGTGTCTGAGCTGAGGCTGTGACACAGCGGGCCGGTGCCGGGACTGCGAATCCCGGCGCCGGCCTTCGCCGCGGCCGCCGGCACTACGGCAGCCGCGCCGCCATGCTCGCCAGGATCGCGGCGTCACCGCCGGTCGCGGTGTCGCCCTGCTCAAAGTTGATCATCATCCAGGCGACATGCGAGCCCTTGATCACGCAGTACAGGTGCTCGTAGCTGGGCCCCGGCGTGTCCGTGGCCAACAGCGAGAAACCGGTGTCGGTTGTGGCGCCGACCGTGAGCTTGCGCCTGGTCTGCCCGCCGGAGCCGTCCGCGAACTGGCAGCCGTGCAGGCCGATGACCACCCGGGCCGAGGTGAACGCCGCCTGCGCCTGCTCCGCGCCGCCCGGGAACGAGACGATGTGCTCGTCCGCGCTGGAGTACAGATAGTTCGAGCCCGGATAGACCGGCGTGGTCGACGGAGTCCCGTGGTAGCTGCGGGTCAGGACGTCGGCGCCGTCCTGGGCGACGAGATCCTCGCCGTCGTCGATCGCCGCGCAGAGGTTCGCCGGTTTCTTTCCCGAAGGGGCCTCCTGCTGGCCGCCAAACGGGACCCAGCCGTGGGAGCGGTCGGCCGTCGCGAACGGGATCTGCGAGGGATCCAGCCAAGCCGAGGCGGGCAGCGTGTTCGCGGGAGGGGCCGTGACCGGGTCCGGAACCGGGGTCCGGCCCTCGAGGCGGTCGGCCATGCGCTGGAGCGCGGCCTGGTCGTCGGAGCTGTCGTAGGGCTTGCCGCTGCCTTGGAAGGCGTAGAACCAGTAGGCGATGTCGCTGCCGGACAAGACGATCATCCTGTGCAGCGACGCCGTCCCCGAGCTGGCGTCCTGCCAGGCGGCGCCGTCGGTGACCGTCGCGGTCACGTGAGCGCTGGAGCAGGTGGCCAGGTCGGGCTTGAGGATGTCGTAGTCCGCGCGCGCCGCCGCGGCCGAGGCGTAGTGATAGATGCTCTCCGACGCGTCCGACTCGTCGGCGGCGGCGGAGTAGTCCGCGCTGTCCTCGGACTGCGAATGGACCTGCTGGAAGTTCTTCAAAGTCGGGTCGAAGCCGCAGACGGACGGTACGGTGCCGCCTGCCCTGGAGCCCAGGTGCGTCCCGACCGAGCTCCACTGGAACAGCGCCGGCTGCGGAAGCTCGGAGGGCTGCATGAGCGCGGACAGGCCGGTGCGGTTCGCCGAGACGACGGCCTGGTGCGGCCCCGATGCCGACCCTGATGCCGATGCCGATGCCGTCGCCGACGGCGGGCTCGGAACCGGCATGGTCGGCGCCGGACGCCCCGCGGCACCGCCGCCGACGCCCAGCGCGACCCCGGCGGCGAGCGCGCAGACCGCGACGGCCGAGGTGGCGGCGGTGAACCGGTGGCGGCGGCGCCGGGCCCGGCCCAGGGTCTCGATCACGGTGGCCGGTGCCGGGCGAGCCAGGCCGCGTCCCTCGGCGTCCAGGGCTTCGAGCAGGGAGGCGAAGTTCTCAGGCACCGGAGACCATTCCCTTCTTCGTGAGGGGCGCCGAGGGCCGGCTGTCGTCCTCGTCGTCGGCGAACTCTGAGACGTAAGGCGCGAGCGCCTTGCGGCCGCGCGAGAGCCGCGCCTTCACCGTGCCGGCCGGCGCGCCGGTCTCGGTGGCGATCTCGGTCACGGTCAGGCCCAGCATGTGGAACAGGACCAGGGCGCGCCGCTGCTCGGCGGGGATCCGGCGCAACGCGTCGACCACGACGAGCCGGTCCGGCGACAGGTCCGGGACGTGCGCGCCGGCACCGCCGCTCGTACGGTGCGCGCTGACCCGATTGCGCGTCTTGCGCCAGGCGCTCATCGCGACGCGGAAGCCGACCGTGCGGACCCACGCCTCGGGGTCGTCGTAGGCCCGGACCCGGGACCAGCGCAGCCAGGCCCGGGTATACGCCTCCTGCGCCGCGTCCTCGGCTTCGGCGACGCTGCCCAGCACCACGTAGAGGTACCCCACGACACGGGTCGCCGACGCCGTGTAGAACCCTGCGAAATCGTTCGATTCAGCCTCTTCGGCCACGGCACCCCTCGCTCCGGTCAGTCCGGCATCCGTACACCGGCTCGGGAAGACACTCCCGAGCCAGCGATCCGGTTGCACGCTCGGCGCCGCGGATCCGACGGCCCGGATCAGGCCTCGGCGGGAAGCGCCGCCGCCTCGGCCGGACGCGCCTGCCCCGCCCGGCGCCGGGCCAGTCTGCCGGAGAAGCGGTAGCCGGCCACCGTCACGGCCAGCACCGCGGCCGTCTCGGCGGTGCCCTCGACCCACGTCGAGGCCGACACATCCTTCTGCCCCAGCTTGGGCAGCGTGGTCGATCGTGGCCGGGTGCGGGCTGGCGGTCAGGCCGACGCTGGGCGGTCTGGCCGTCCAGACGCTGGGGTGGCAGTCGATCTTCTGGGTCAACGTGCCGATCAGCGCGGCCGCGCTCGCGCTCACGCTGCGCCACGTGCCGGAGTCCCGCAACCCGCGGGCCCGCACGCTGGACCCGCTGGGCCAGGTCCTGGCCGTCGTCTCGCTCGGACTGCTGACCTTCCTGGCCGTCCAGGGCCGCGAGCTGGGCTGGACCTCGCCGGCGGCGCTGCTGTGCGCGGCGGGCTGCGTGGCCGGGCCGCTCGCTTTCATCGCGGTCGAGCGGCGGCGGCGCGAGCCGATGGTCCCGCTGCGGCTGCTGCGGCGCGGGCAGCTGCCGGTGGCGGTGGTCGTCGCGGCGGCCATGACCTTCGGCATGTACGGCCTGTTCATGCTGGCCAGCCTGATGTTCCAGCAGGAACGCGGCGCCTCCGCGCTCGGCGCGGGCCTGGCGATGCTGCCGCTGGCGGTGGCCGCGACGGCCTTGTCGCCGCTGACCGGACGCCTGGTCACGCGGCACGGCCCGCGCCTGCCGATGACCGCCGGCATGGCCGCGATGGGATCGGGCGTCCTGATGTTCGCGGTCGCCGGGGCCGATGCGAACCTGCTGGTCCTGGAGATCGCCTTCACCGTCATCGGCGTCGGCCTGGCCCTGAACACGGGGCCCGTGGTCGGGGTCGCGGTGTCGGCGGTGGCGCCGGAGCTGGCCGGGCTGGCCTCGGGCATCGCCAACCTGGCGCGGATGTTCGGCGCCACGCTGGGCGTCGCGGTTCAGGGGACGGTCATGGCCATCGCGTCGGGCGGAACGGCGAGCGGCCCGCATTTCGTGCACGGCCTGCGGGCGGCGGTGACGATCGGGTGCGCTGTGGAGTTCGCCGGCGCCGTGGTCGCGTTCCGGTTCGTGCGCGACGCCCGCGCGAGTCAGTGATCGAGTACCAGCCGGCCGACCAGTGCAGCCGTCAGGGCTTCACTTGCAACCGTCAGCGCTTCACTCCGCGGAAGTCCGGTTGATCTGCTCGACGGTCTCGACCAGCGGCGCCAGCCGCGCATCAGCGCCGGCGGCGTCCAGCGCCTCGCGCAGCGCGGTGTCGTGTGTGGGCCGGGCCTCGGCCAGCAGCGCGAGGCCGGCGGGGGTGACGTTGGTGTAGATGCCGCGGCGGTCGGTGGGGCACAGGTAGCGCTCCAGCAGACCGCGGTCCTCCAGCCGGGTGACCAGCCGGGTCGTCGCGCTCTGGCTGAGCACGACCGCCTCGGCGACCGCGGTCATCCGCAGGTGGCCGCCCTCGCCGTCGTGCTGGTTGCTCAGCACGTCCAACAGGGAGTACTCGCGGGCGCTCAGGTCGTGCCGGGCCTGCAACGCGCGCTCGACGTGGGTCTCGATGCGGCCGTGCAGAAGCGAGAGCGCGTACCAGCCGTGGGCCAGTCCGATCGAGGTGGTGTCGGCGGCGGTCATGGCTCTGGCTCCTTCCGGTCCGGGGTTACCCGGTCTCACAGCGCAATATACCGCGCATGCAATCGTTGCGTTTGCAAGTACATGCGCTTGCAATTATTGTGGGAGCCCGTAAGCCGCTCGAACAACGCTCAACCGCCCGCTCAACCGCCTGGAGGGCCACCCATGCCTCTCGCGCTTCTCGCCCTGGCCATCGGGGCCTTCGGCATCGGCACCACCGAGTTCGTCCCGATGGGCCTGCTCCCGGAGATCGCCGGGGACTACGGCGTCTCGATCCCCTCGGCCGGGCTGCTGGTCACCGGCTACGCGCTCGGCGTGGTCGCCGGCGCCCCGGTGATGACCGCGCTGGGCACCCGGCTCGGCCGCAAGACCATGCTCATGCTGCTCATGGGGCTTTTCGTACTCGGCAACGTGCTCTCGGCGCTGGCGCCGTCCTTCGGGCTGATGCTCGTCGGGCGGATCGTGACCGCGCTGGCGCACGGTGCCTTCTTCGGGATCGGCTCGGTGGTCGCGGCCGAACTGGTCGCGCCGGAGAAGAAGGCCGGGGCGATAGCCGCCATGTTCACCGGGTTGACCGTGGCGAACATCGTCGGCGTGCCGCTGGGCACCTTCGTCGGGCAGGCCGTCGGGTGGCGCGTGACGTTCGGGATCGTGGCGGGGCTCGGCGTGGCCGGCCTGGTCGGCATCGCCAAGCTGGTCCCGCCGCTGCCCCGGCCGCAGGGCGCGCACCTGCGGCGCGAGCTGGCCGCCTTCCGCAATACGCAGGTCGTGCTGGCCATGGCGATGACCGTGCTCGGCTTCGGCGGGGTGTTCGCCGCCATCACCTACATCGCGCCGATGATGACCAAGGTCGCCGGCTACTCCGACGGCGCCGTGACCTGGCTGCTGGTGCTGTTCGGGATCGGTATGTTCCTCGGCAACCTGGTCGGCGGCCGGTACGCGGACCGCAAGCTGATGCCGATGCTGTTCACCGCGCTCGGCGGGCTGGCCGTGGTGCTGGCACTGTTCACCTTCACCGCGCACGACAAGATCCTCGCCGCGCTCACCATCCTGCTGATCGGCGCGCTGGGCTTCGCGACCGTCCCGCCGCTGCAGAAGCGGGTCCTGGACCAGGCGCACGGCGCCCCGACGCTGGCCTCGGCCGTCAACATCGGCGCCTTCAACCTGGGCAACGCGCTGTCGGCCTGGCTCGGCGGCGTCGTGATCTCCGCGGGGTTCGGATACACCGCGCCGAACTGGGTCGGGGCGGTGCTCGCCGGCTCCGCACTGCTCCTGGCGCTCTGGTCGGCCGCGCTGGAGCGCCGGGAGCAGGCGGCGTCCGGGTCGGCCGAGCCGATCGAGCCCGGAGAACTGCTGACCACCGCAGCCGGCTGAGATCAGAACTGCCCCGGCGTTCCACACAAACGCCGGGGCCCTGCTCTGTTACCCCCGTTTGCGCGTCCCGAAAATGCTCCGGGTGATCTCGCGCACCGCCGTGTTCACCGCCCGCTTCATCGTGGCCGACCCCAAGGCCTGGTCGATGAGGTTGGGCGGGGCCTTGGCGGTGCCGGCACGGCTCCGGGATTCCTCGCGCTCGGCCTTCGCCGCTTCCGCGTCGCGGCGCTGGTCCTCGGCGGCCGTCTGCGCCTGCAACTCGCGGGCCGCGAGGACCTCGTACGCCGACTCCCGGTCGATCGCCGGACCATAGGTCGCCAGCAGCGGCGAGGCGTTCACGATCCCCTGCACCACCGCCGGCTCCGCCTCGGCCATCAGCGATTCCGGGGCGCGCAGCCGGGTCCAGGCCACCGGGGTCGGCGCGCCGTTCTCGGACAGCACGGTCACCACGGCCTCGCCGATGCCGAGGTTCTGCAGCACGTCGCCGAGATCGTACGGCGACTTCGGGAACGTCGACACCGTCGCCTTCAGCGCCTTCGCGTCGTCGGGGGTGTAGGCGCGCAGCGCGTGCTGGACCCGGTTGCCGAGCTGGGAGAGCACGTCCCCGGGCACGTCCTTCGGCGTCTGCGTGACGAAGAAGATGCCGACGCCCTTGGACCGGATCAGCCGCACCGCCTGCGTGATCGCCGAGATGAAGTCCTTGGACGCACCGCCGAACAGCAGGTGCGCCTCGTCGAAGAAGAACACGAGCTTGGGCCGGTCCAGGTCCCCGACCTCCGGCAGCCGCTCGAACAGCTCGGCGACCAGCCACATCAGGAACGTGGAGAACAGCTCCGGCCGGCTGGCCACCCCGGGCAGCTCCAGCAGCGACACCACGCCGCGCCCGTCCGGCGTGGTGCGGATCAGATCGAGCGCGTTGAACTCGGTCTCGCCGAAGAACGGCTCGGCGCCCTTGGCCTCGAAGGCCGTCAGCTCCCGCAGGATGACGCCGACGGTCTGCGGCGAGAGCCCACCGATCGCCTTCAGCTCGGCCTTGCCCTCGTCGCCGGTCAGGTAGAGCAGCACGCTGCGCAGGTCCTTGAGGTCCAGCAGCAGCCAGCCCTTGGTGTCGGCGAAGTGGAAGACCAGGCCCAGCGACGACTCCTGGGTGGGATTCAGCCCGAGCACCTTGGCCAGCATCGTCGGCCCGAACGCGGAGACCGTCGCCCGGATCGGGACGCCGGTCCCCTCGCCGCCGAGGGTGTAGAACTCGCACGGGAACGCCTTCGCAGACCACTGCTGGCCCAGCGCCCGGGTCCGCGCGGCCAGCTTCTCGCCGCCCTCGCCGGGCGCGGCCATCCCGGACAGGTCGCCCTTCATGTCGGCCAGGAACACCGGCACGCCGGCCGCCGAGAGCTGTTCGGCGACGCCCTGCAGGGTCTTGGTCTTGCCGGTGCCGGTGGCCCCGGCGACCAGGCCGTGCCGGGTCAGCATGCCCAGCGGGATGCGGATCTGGACGCCGGGGTCCGGGGCACCGTCGACCATCAGGGCGCCGAGGTCCAGGGTCGGGCCGTCGAAGGCGTAGCCCGCGGCGACGGCCTGCGCCTGGTCTTTGTCGGTCTCGGTCTTCTCCATCGTCACCGCACCTCGCTCAGTGGGACAGGCATGTCTGCTCGAACCGCGTCTTCTCGGATTCCTTGAAGAACTTCGTGCCGTCCCCGCTGGCGCACCAGTAGTACCAACGCTCCGTCGCCGGGGTGAGGACCGCCGCGATCATGTCCTTGGAGGGGATGCTGACCGGGGTCGGCGGCAGGCCCTTGTGACCGCCTGTGGCGTAGGGGTCGGTCGGGTCGGAGACCTCCTTGGCGGTCACCGTGATCCGCTTGCCGGCCTGCAGGCTCAGCCAGTACTTGGTGGTCGCGTCCACGCCGACGAAGTCGCCCCGGCTCAGCCGGTTCTGGACCGCCTCGGACACCTCGCGGCCGTCCGGGGTGGCTTTGGTGACCTCGGCCTCGGCCAGCGAGGCGATGGTCAGGGCCTCCTCGGGGGTGCAGGCCCGCGCCGGAGCGCACTTGAGCGCGGCCGCCTTCGCGGGCAGGCCCAGCGCCGTCAGCTCGGCGACCCGGGTCTTGACCATCGCGGTCAGCACGCCCTGCGGGGTGTCGCTGCTGGTGAGGGTGTAGCGGCCGGGCTCCAGCATGCCCTCGGCGGTCCAGTGGCCGTCGGCGCTCTTGGACCAGGACGGCAGACCGATCTGGTTGGTGTCGATGAGCTGCTGCAGGTCGTCCAGGCTCCACTCCCGCTTCTTGGCCAGCTGCCGCACCGTCTCCCAGCTGTAGTCGCCGGGCCGGACCTCGACCAGCGAGTCCGGGGACAGGTTGGAGGACTTCAGCAGCTCGGTGATCGCGGTCGCCGCGCTGATCTTCGGGCAGACCCGGTACGTGCCGGTGCTGATGTCGCGCGCCGACTGGTTGTGCCCGGCGGCGTCGACGAAGGCCTGCGTGCTGCGCACGACGCCGGCGTTGAACAGGGCGTCGCCGATGTCCTTACCGGTCGCCCCGGTCTGGACCTCCACCAGGACCTTGTGCGGGTCGCTCGGGGAGCAGCTGCTCGCCGAGTAGTCCGGGGCGTGCGAGGTCCGGGCCAGGCCGGCGATCCCGGCGAACACGAACGCCGCGATACCGCCGAACACCACCACCGGCACCAGCAGCGGGCCCCAGGACCGCAGCCGGTCGCGGCGCGTCGGCGGCGGGTCCTCGTAGTCGTCCTCGTCGGGCACGGCGCAGCCGGTCCCCGTCTTCCCGCCTTCCGGGTTTCCCACGACGTCACTCCCGATGATCGATCGCTTACTCACAGGGATCATCGCGGGATCGGCGCCCGATCGCAGGTTGAGGGGGCCGGATGGGGATCGCCCGGGTGGCGCAACGAGCAGAGCGGCAGTCAGTATCCTGTTCCATTCCGACCATATAGCGGGGGTGTCGAGCTTCCATGGACGCGAGTGGGTCCCGTCCCGGTTACCAGAGCACCGGGCGCCAGGTGCGCGGACGCTCGCTGCACGACGTCCTGCACGACCCGGGGACGGGCATCGCGCAGCAGGCGGTCATCCCCCTGGACCCGAGCCGCGTGGCGCTGATCGCCCGCGCGATCCTCAACGCGCTGACGACCGGCGCGGTGCACGGGTACATCACCCCGCACACCATCGTGCTGACCGACGACGGGAACGCGCTGCTGGTCCGGGACCGCGTCGCGCCGGGGGCCACGCCGGCGAACGACCTCTTCGCCCTGGGGATGGCGCTGTTCGAGGCGGTGGAGGGCTATGCGCCGCATCCGGCGGAGGCGCTGCCGGCGATGCAGCGGGCCGGGGTGCTCGCGCCGGTCATCGAGGCGCTGACCCGGCAGGATCCGGGGCAGCGGCCCGATGCGGCGGCGGCGCTGGCGCTGCTGAAGGAGGTGACGGCTCCACCCTCGCCGGACGCCATCGAGACCAGGACGTTGCCGCAGGTGCCGGCCGCTGATTCGGCGGACACCTCGGTGCTGCCGCGGGTGGCGGCGACGCCGACGCCCACCGCGGTGGTCCCGGCGGTCGGGCCGGTGGGAGCGGTGGAAACGGGTCGACCGGGCGGATCGGGCGGACCTGGCGGACCTGGCGGACCGGGATCGCCGCCCGCTTCGGCTGCTTCGGTTGGGTCGGCTGCTTCCGCTACTTCGGCTGACTACAGCGCGTCCGGCTATGCGGCATACGACGACTACCCGCAGGCCAACCGCAGGGCACTGCTCATCGGCGGCGCCTTCGCGGCGGTCGTGGTCGTCGCCGGGGTCACACTCGGCGTGACCAGGCCTTGGCACCGGACGGACACCAGCAGTTCGACGGTCCCGGGCGTGCCGACGGCGACGTCCGTCCCGGCCACGCCGGCCGCCGCGGCGCCGTCCACCTCGGCCTCGGCCACGCCCTCCGCGACCACCAGCACGCCGAGCCCGACCCTGAGCCCGACTCCGACCACGACGACGACCTCCGCGCCGGCGGTCTCGAACCCGACCGCGCTGGTGTCCATGTCGCTGTGCCTGAGCGCGGCGGCCGACGGCGGCGGCGTGCACTCCGGCGCGACGGTCTCCGCCGGGAACTGCCAGGGGAGCCCGAACCAGACCTGGCAGATCCACAACGACGGGACGATCCACTCCGTGGCCGACCAGAGCCTGTGCCTGGACGCGGCCGCGCCGAACGGCAAGGTCTCGAACGGGGCGCAGGTCTCGGCGTGGAGCTGCCACGGCGGGCCGAACCAGGACTGGGTGTGGAACGCCAACGGGACGGTGTCGCCGGTGGCCGACACCGGGCTGTGCCTGGACGCCGCGGGGCCGGTGCCGATCAAGGCCGGGGCGAACGTCACGGCGTGGCCGTGCAACGGCGGGCCCAACGAGATGTGGGCGCCGCAGCAGTAGATCAGCGTGCTTGGGCAGTACAGCCGGCAAGCGCGGGGCCCGGCTCACCCCTGCGGAGTCGGGCCCGGCGCTCGTCCCCCGAATCCCCCGCTACTGCGGTGTATTGGCGCCCTGCATCGAGGCGACCGCGTCCGCGACGCCGGCCTCGTAGAGCCCCAGCTTCGGCTTGCCGACCGAGCCGCCGCCGAGCGGGAAGTTCCGGGTGGCCGCGTTCGGCATGGAGTCCGAGGCCAGCTGCGTGGCGGTGTTCTTCGCCGTCGGCCTGGCGAGCGTCTACTCGACGATCCTGAACCCGGTCTTCGTCAGGGCGGTCGACCCGGCCTACCGGGGCCGCGCGATGGGCGTCGCGGTCGCCGGCATCAACCTGGCGCAGGGCACCGCGGCGGTCACCGCGGGCCTGTTCGCCCGGACGTTCGGCGCCGCGCACACCGTCGGCCTGTACGGCGCGACCGGCGCGGCCGTGACGCTACTGGCCGGGGTGACCGTTTGGCGCCGCCGCGAGCGGTAGCCCGGGCAGCAAAAACAGCCGGAGAAAGTCAGGGCTTCACGATCAGGGCTTCACCATCCCGGCCACGGCGAACCGGCCCCACCCGGACCACGCCCCGTTCGCCACGGCCTCGAACCGGTTCCGCACCGACCCGTCGGCCAGCACCGCGAAGACCTCCATGCGACCGTCGGCATGCCGGGTCGCGCAGGCGGCGGTGACCGCGCCGTCCGGACCGAACCCGTCGCGCCACCCCGACCACGCGGCTCCAGGCGCGGCGCCGGGCGCGGTCTCGAACCGGTTCCGGATCCCGCCGCCCGGTGTGACGGCGAAGACCTCGACCCGGCCGTCCTGGTGCGCACCGGCCGTGACAGTGCCCGGAGTCCCGTACCCGTTCGCACCGCCGGTCGGGCCGTAGACGCTCCAGTCGGACCACGGACCGTTCGGCACCGTCTCGGACCGGTTCCGCATCGAGCCGTCGCTCATCACCGTGAACACCCCCAAGCGGCCGTCCGCGTGCCCGGCGGTGCTCAGGGTTTCCGTGACGCCGTCTGGTCCGAACTCGTTCCAGCCCGACCACGGACCGTTCAGGGCCGTCTCGACTCTGCTCATGACCGCGCCGGCCGGCGTCACCGCGAACAGCTCCAGGCGTCCGTCGGCATGCACCCCGACCGTCAGCGCCCTGGCGGTCTGCGACGCCGCGAACAGGTTCCAGCTCGACCACACGCCGTTCGCCGTGGTCTCGAAACGGTTCTGCACCGAGCCGTCGCTCATCACGGCGAAGACCTCCAGCCGGCCGTCCGCGTGCCGGCCGGTCGCCACCGAACTCGTCAGCGCGGCGAACCCGAAGCCCTTGGCCGGGCTGAAGTCGCCCCAGCCGGTCCACAGGCCGTTCGGGGCCGGCTCGAACCGGTTCGCGATCCCGCCGGCCGGCGTCACCGCGAACAGCTCGACCCGGCCGTCGCTGTGCACGCCGCCGGCGATCCGGCCCCCGCTCCCGGCCTGATAGACGAACGCGTCGGCGCCCCACTGCCCGAAGTCCGGCGCCAGCGCCTGGTCGCCGTCCACGTCAGCGCCGTCGAACGTGAACGGCGTCCGGTTCTGCCACAAGTGGATGCCCGGATAAGGCAGGCGGTTGCGGCCCTCGGAGAACGCGGTCGAGCACGACTGCCAGGCCCAGCGGATCCGGCCGGAGGCCAGCAGCCAGCCGAGCGCGTCGTAGCTGCTGTAGGCACCGGTGCGAGCGACGCCGATGACCGAGGCGACGCCGTCGAAGTACGCGGTGACCGCGTCCATGTCGGCGGCCTGCACGTCCCAGTCCACGCTGAAGTAGATCGGCCGGTCCGCCGGCATCCCGCACGCCGCGGCCTGCCGCTGCGCCTCGGCCGCGTCCGCGGCCCCCTGCCCGAAGCCCTGGCGCGGGCCGTCGGCGGCCGCCTCCCAGTTGCAGACCACTGCGATGCCCGCCGTGGTGAGCGCCCTGGCCTCGTCGGCGGTGAGGTTCTTCGCGGCACTGTGGCTGAGGTAACGGATCGCGAAGGTATAGCCGGCCGCGGTCATCGCGCCGACGGACGGATACGGCGCCCAGGCGTAGTCCAGACCGGTCGCGACCAGTGCCGGCGGATCCTGCGCCTGCCGGGGCGCGGGCACCGAATCCGCGCTCGCCGGCCGGACGCCCGCCGTGCTCACCAGCGTGGCGGCGCCGAAGGAGGTCAGCAGTCGGCGCCGCGACACACCGGGATCGTCAAGGTTCGCATTCGTCACGCGGACCATTTCATCCCGGTCACGCCCGATGAGCGATGATTTGGGCCCGCGCCGTCAGATCTCCAGCGCCCGCATGAAGGCGTCGGCGATCAGCGCGTGGCCCGCCAGGTTCGGGTGGATCCGGTCGTTCGCCCAGTCCTTCGACGCCGTGCTCTCCAGCGCCACGTCGAACACCCGCTGCGTGGGGATGTGCACCGCGTCGAACTCCTCGGCCAGGCCCGCGACCGCGGTCACGAACCTGTCGCTGGCGGCGCGCTGCGGCTCGGCGGGGTCCGGCTCGATGATGTAGGGATCGGCCAGGATCAGGCGGCAGCCGGTCTCCTCGACCGCCTGGCGCAGAAGCGTGCGCAGAGTCTGGATGTATTCCTCGAGCGGGACGGCGTTCTCCGGGTGGCCGTCGAAGGCGCGCCAGACGTCGTTGATCCCGATCATCACCGACAGCCAGTCCGGGCGCGGGGCCAGCGCGTCGGCCTCCCAGCGGCCGGCCATGTGGCGGACCGTGTTCCCGCTGACGCCCCGGTTGGTCCAGGTCAGGCGGGCTTCCGGGTGCCGGGCGGTGGTGAACGCCCGCAGCAGGCTGACGTATCCGTCGCCGTAGGGGGCATTCTCCTCGCGGCGCCCGCAGTCGGTGATGCTGTCGCCGATGAGAAGGATGTGCTGGCCGTCCTTGAAGAACACAGGTCTTGCCTTCCGATGCGCGCGCGGATTGGAACATCCGATCTTCTCCCGGCGTGACCCGATCAGGCGAGCGTGTCGATCCAGCCTTCGAGACGGCGGCCCTGCGTCGTCATCACTTCCGGGTCGCGCAGCGCGTTGGCCAGCACTGACATGCCCTGATAGGCCGCGACGAGCTCCACGGCCAGATCGTGCGCGTCGGCCCGGCCGAGCTCGGCGAACTGCGCCTCGGCCCAGTCGATGAGCGCGCGCAGCACGCCGGCGGCGGTCTGGTCCAGGCCGTCCTCCCGCTTGTCGAGCTCGGCGGCCAGGGTGCCGAACGGGCAGCCGTAACGGGCCGCGACCTCGCGCTGCGCCACCCAGCCGGCGATCAGGGCCTTGAGCCGGGCAGCTGGGTCGGGCAGCTGGTCGAGCTGCGCGGTGAGGTCGGCCAGCCGGCCGCGGTGCGCCCCGAGGGCGGCCTCGATCAGCTGGTCCTTGGTCTTGAAGTAGTAGTAGACGTTCCCGAGCGGGACGTCGGCGGCCTGCGCGATGTCGTTGAGCGTGGTGCGCTCCACGCCCTGCTGGTGGAAGACCTCCGCGGCCGCCGAGGCCAGCCGCTCGCGCTTGCCGCCCCGGGACGCCGTCTTCCGCGGCTCTGAGTCAGTCACCTGACTGAGGATAGACAACCCGCGCCGGGATCGGCTAGCGTTCAACTCAGTTAGCCAACTAACTCACCACTGCCTCACGCCGCGGAACGTGGTCTGAGCTGCTGAATTGGGGACGAGAAATGATCGTTGTGACAGGTGCCACCGGGAACGTCGGCCGGACTCTCGTGCGGACGCTGGCCACCGCCGGACACGCGGTGACCGCCGTCTCGCGGCATATTCAGGACGCCGACGTCCCGGCCGGCGTCCGCGCCGTCGCCGCCGACCTCGGCGAGCCGACCGGCCTGACGGACGCGCTGCGCGGCGCGAAAGCCCTGTTCCTGCTGGTCGCGGGCGACGACCCGGCCGGAGTGCTGGCGCAGGCCGAGGCCGCCGGAGTCACCCGGGTGGTGCTGGTCTCCTCGCAGGGCGTCGGCACCCGCCCCGGCGGCGCCTACGAGCACGCCGCGCGGTTCGAACAGGCCGTCGCCGCGTCAGGACTCGGCTACACCATCCTGCGCTCGGGCGGCCTGGACTCCAACGCCTTCGCCTGGATCGAGCCGATCCGCGCGCAGCGCATCGCGCCGGCCCCGTTCGCCGAGGTCGGGCTGCCGTTCGTGGACCCGGACGACGTGGCCGCGGTGGCCGCCGCGGTCCTCACCGAGGACGGCCACACCGGGGCCACCTACGTGCTCACCGGCCCGGCGCCGACCACCCCGCGGCAGCGCACGGCGGCCATCGCCGAGGCGATAGGCGCGCCGGTGACGTTCGTCGAGATGTCGCGCGAGGAGGCCGCCGCCCAGATGGCGCAGTTCATGCCGCCGGCGGTGGTCGAGGGGACCCTGACGATCCTCGGCGAGCCGACGGCCGCGGAGCAGGGCGTCAGCCCGGACGTGGAGCGGATCCTCGGGCGGCCGGCGGCGGCGTTCAGCGTGTGGGCTGAGCGGAACGCTGCGGCGTTCCGCTGATCAGCCTGGTCCCCGACATCGTCGATCAGTAGTCTGAGCTGCTGCGGCGTTCGCGAACACGTCGCAGAGGCGTGGGGACGACGGGGTGGAGGCACTGGCGCCGCAGATGATCGGCGGCCGCTACCGGCTGGATCGGGAACTGGCCGCTGGCGGATTCGGGGCGGTGTGGCAGGCCTACGACAGCGTGCTGCGGGTCGAGGTCGCGATCAAGCAGGTGCGGATCGATCCGTACGCCACCGGCGCCGATCGCGCGAAAGCCGTGGCCCGGGCCGAGCACGAGGCGCGGAACGCCGACTGCACGATCGACAGCCGCTCGGCGGCGCGGCCGAAGTGCAGCTCCTCGGCCACGGCGAGGAAGTACTTGAGTTGGCGCAGTTCCACAGTCCCCTGAGCGTACGCGGGTCGCGGTCGACAAGAAACCGGCCAGCCGGTATTTTTTGTCGAGCGGCATCAGCCGCGGCACCGACACGGGAGGGGACCCATCATGAAGGCCATCCAGTTCAGCGCACCCGGCGGCCCGGAGAACGTCGCAGAGGCCGACATCGCCGCGCCGGCCCCGGCTGCCGGGCAGCTCGCGATCGCCGTGCGCTTCGCCGGCTTGAACTTCGTGGACGTACTGGCGCGGCGCGGGGCGCCGGGGTACGCGAGCAGTTGGCCGTTCGTGCCGGGCATGGAGGTCGGCGGTGAGGTGACCGCGCTCGGGGAGGGCGTGAGCGGCTTCGCGGTCGGGGACGCCGTCGTGGCATTCACCGTGGACGGCGGCGGCCTGGCCGAGACCGTGGTCGCCGAGGCCGGGCTGGCCGCGCGGGTGCCGGACGGACTGGCCCTGGAAACCGCCACCACCGTCCCGCTCACCTGGGCCACCGCGGTCGGCCTGGCGCGGGCCGCGCACGTCGCCGCCGACGACCGGGTCCTGGTCACCGGCGGGGGCGGCGGCGTGGGCGAGGCGCTGGCCGCGGTCCTGGCGCTGCGGCAGCCGAAGGCGCTGGTCGGCGGCACCAGCGCGCGCTCGGCCGGCTCGCTGGCCGCCGCCTACCGGCCGGCGATCCGCGACGCCGAGTTCGTCGCCAACGCCCGCAAGGCCGCCGACGGCGCGCTGTTCGACGTGGTCCTGGAGTCCATCGGCGGCGACGTGTCCGCCGCGATGCCCGGCCTGCTCGCCCCCGGCGGCCGGCTGGTCAGCTACGGCGCCGCCGCCGGCCAGCCCGACCCGGACGCCCCGACGCTGGCCGAGCTGCGCCGCAACAACTGGACCACGGCCGGCTTCAGCATCATCAACCGGGCCCGGGGCGACGCGAGCGCGGTCGGCGGCCTCATCGCGGGGGTCTTCGCCCTCACCGCCGAGGGGCTGGCCATCCCGGCGCCGCGGGTCATCGGCTGGGACGAGGCGATCGAGGCCCACGTCGCGCAGGCCGAGAACCGCAGCCCGGGCAAGACCGTCGTCGCGGTCCGGGGCTGAGCACGTGACGCCGCCGCCGGCCGACCCCCGCTCCCGCTCCGACCACCGCTCGCGCGCCGAGCCCACCCAGGAGCGGGCCCGCCGCACCCGCCGGGCCATCGTGCTGGCCGCGGCGGAGTGCTTCGCAGAGGTCGGCTATGCGGCGGCTACCACCAGCGAGATCGCCGCGCGTGCCGGCGTCACCAAGGGCGCGCTGGCTTTCCACTTCCCGGCCAAGGCGAGTCTGGTCGTGGCGATCCTGCGCGAGTGCTACGAGCAGTGGCCCGCGGTGATCGCCGAAGCCCGGCCGGGCAACGACCGCGTGCTGGACCTGCTCGGCGAGATCTTCGCCCGGGTGGCGGCGCAGATCCGCGCGGACCCGGTCGTCCGCGCGACCGTCCGCCTGCAGGCCGAGCGCTCGCAGATCGCCGAGCCGGTGCCCCTGCCCTTCGTGGACTGGATCGCCACCGCGACAGGGCTCTTCCGCACCGCCGCCGAACAGGGCGAACTGCGCGCCGACGCCGATCCCGCGGCCCTGGCCCGGGCCTCGATCGCCGGCTTCCAGGGCGTCCAGCACGTGTCCGGCATCCTCGCGGGCCACGCCGACGTCGCCGACCGGGTCGCCGAGTGGTGGGCCGTGATGCGCACGGGCATCGCAGCCCCCGGCGATCACGATTCGTGATCCCAGCAAGTCCGACTCTCCCCTTGCCCGTTCCCGCACACCGCGTTGGAGTAGAGCCATGTCCGTCATCCCCGATTCCCACGCCGACCTGCTCGAGCGCCCGGTCTTCTGCCACCTGGCGACCATCCGCGCCGACGGCACCCCGCACGTGAACCCCATGTGGTTCCTGTGGGACGGCGAGTTCCTGTCCTTCACCACCTCGACCAAGCGCGCGAAGTACAAGGAGCTCAGCGAGCGCCCGAGCGCCGCGGTCTCCATCAACGACCCCGACGCGCCGTACCGCTACCTGGAGCTGCGCGGCACCGTG
Source organism: Catenulispora sp. GP43 (assembly GCF_041260665.1). Lineage (NCBI taxonomy): Bacteria > Bacillati > Actinomycetota > Actinomycetes > Catenulisporales > Catenulisporaceae > Catenulispora > Catenulispora sp. GP43. The sequence continues at coordinate 133,595 of NZ_JBGCCT010000015.1, forward strand.
GAGCGCATCGAGCCGGACCCGGAGGGCGCGTTCTTCGGCGTGCTGGCCGACCGCTACTCGCTGCCGATGGACGGCACGGTGGGCGACGCGCCGACCCGCGTGCGGATCTACCTGCGGCCGGTGCACGCGACCTTCCAGTAGTCAGCCCGCTGATCGGCCCGTCGGTCAGCCGGTGACGGCGTAGCGCAGGAAGACGACGCCGCCGGCGAAGCGGCGCTCGTCCACGAGCTCGAGCCGCATGCGCACATCCTGGGGCAGGGCGGCCTTGCCGCCGCCCACCAGGATCGGGTTCAGCAGCAGCTGGATCTCGTCCACCAGGCCCGCGGCGATCGCCTGGCCGGCCAGCTCGGCGCCGCCGATGGTCAGGTCGGTCGGCGAGGTCTCCTTGAGCTGCTGGACGGCGCCGACGTCGAACTCCCGCTCCAGCCGCGTCCGGGCGGTCGGAACGGATGCGAGCGTCCGCGAGTAGACGATCTTCTCGGCCGCCCGCCAGATCCGTGCGTAGTCACTCGACACGGGACCGGCGTCGGGCCCGGCGCCCTCGGTCTCCCAGTACCGCATCGTCTCGTACATCCGGCGGCCGTAGAGGTAGGTGCCGATGCCGCGTTCGAGGTCGTTGACGAACGCGTGCACTTCCTCGTCGGGCGCGGCCCACTCGAAGGCGCCGCCGGCGTCCTCCACGTACCCGTCGAGCGAGGCGATCGCCGAATAGATCAACTTGGCCATGCTCCATCTTCGCAGAAGCCCTCTGACATACAGCATGTTGATTGGAGATTCCGACCCGCCACAAGATATGGTGTCCGACGCAGCTGGTTCGGCCACCACCCCAAGCAGGGCGGCGGCCGAGGCAAGAGGGAACCCGGTGGGAAACCGGGACTGCCCCGCAGCGGTGAGTGGGAACGACCGCCGTCGTGCACACTGGGCCACCGAACGCCTTCGGGCGGGCCTGGGAAGTGACGGCCAGTAGGGTCCCGGAGCGGATTCGCCCGCCCCCGGGAACGCCCGCGAGTCCGAAGACCTGCCAGCCGTGCCGTGCCCGGACGTGGGGCACGGCTGGTCCGAGGCCGCGTGGGACGGCTGACGGCGGAACGCGTCGCGGCTTTCGCGCGCCTTCCGGTGTCTGCTCGCCCTGGGTCCGGACCGGACCTACGACTGGCGAGGAGAAGGTTGTGACGGTCACCCAGGTCGGCCCCACGGAGCTCGGGCTGCCGGAATCGGGCCCTGGTCAGGGGACCGCGGCGGCACCGGTCGCCCTGGCAGCGGTCCCCACACCAGCGCGCGCGGGGGCGCAGCCGGCGTCGCAGGACCAGTCCGCCGAGCAGGCGCTGGAACAGCGGATCGCCGCCTGGTCCGCGGACCTCCCCGATGTCGACGCCGCCCGCGTCGCGCGCAAGACGTTCGCCGGCCTGCCGCCGGCCGCGACCGCCGGCCAGATCGCCGACCTCGCCGTCCAGAGCGCCGCCGAGCTGATCGGCGAGGAGCCGCAGTACTCGAAGCTCGCCGCCCGCCTGCTGTCCGGGGTCGTCGCCGGCGAGGCCGCGGGCCAGGGCGCGACCTCCTTCAGCGCGTCCATCGCCGTCGGGCATCGGGAGGGCCTGATCGGCGACGAGACCGCCGCCCTGGTCGCCGCCTCGGCCGCGGCGTTCGACGCGGCCATCGACCCCGACGGCGACCTGCGCTTCGAGTACTTCGGCCTGCGCACCGTCTACGACCGCTATCTGCTGCGCCACCCGGTGACCCGCCGCGTCATCGAGACGCCGCAGCACTTCCTGCTGCGCGTGGCCGCCGGGCTGTCGCAGGACCCGCAAGAGGCCGTCGGCTTCTACCGCCTGATGTCCTCGCTGGCCTACCTGCCCAGCTCCCCCACGCTGTTCAACTCCGGCACCCGGCACACCCAGATGTCGTCGTGCTACCTCGTGGACTCCCCGCGCGACGAGCTGGACTCCATCTACGACCGCTACCACCAGGTCGCACGGCTGTCGAAGTTCGCCGGCGGCATCGGCATCGGCTTCTCCCGGGTCCGCTCGCGCGGCGCGCTGATCCGCAGCACCAACGGCCGCTCGAACGGCATCGTCCCGTTCCTGCGCACGCTGGACTCCTCGGTCGCCGCGGTGAACCAGGGCGGCCGGCGCAAGGGCGCGGCGTGTGTGTACCTGGAGCCGTGGCACCCGGACATCGAGGAGTTCCTCCAGCTACGGGACAACACCGGCGAGGACGCGCGCCGCACGCACAACCTGAACCTGGCCAACTGGATCCCCGACGAGTTCATGCGGCGCGTCGAGGCCGACGGCCTGTGGTCCCTGATGGACCCCGACCAGGTACCGGAACTGCCGGACCTGTGGGGCGCGGAGTTCGACGCGGCGTACCGCGCGGCCGAGGCCGAGGGCCGCTACGTCCGGCAGGTCTCGGCGCGTGAGCTCTACGGCAAGATGATGCGCACGCTGGCGCAGACCGGCAACGGCTGGATGACGTTCAAAGACGCCTCGAACAAGCTCTGCAACCAGACCGGCGTCCCCGGCCCCGGCAAGAGCCAGAACACAGTGCACCTGTCGAATCTGTGCACTGAGATCATCGAGGTCTCCTCCGACGCCGAGACCGCGGTCTGCAACCTGGGCTCGATCAACCTGGCCGCGCACCTGACCCCGGCACGGGACGCGGTCGACTGGGACCGGCTGCGGGCCACGGTCCGCACCGCCGTGGTCTTCCTGGACCGCGTCATCGACATCAACTACTACCCGAGCGAGCAGACCGCGGCGTCGAACCCGCGCTGGCGTCCGGTCGGGCTGGGGCTGATGGGGCTGCAGGACGTGTTCTTCGCCCTGCGGCTGCCGTTCGACGACCCGCGGGCCCGGGAGCTGTCGACCCGGATCTCCGAGGAGATCTACCTGACGGCGCTGGAGACCTCGGCCGGGCTGGCCGAGGAGTTCGGCGCGCACCCGGCGTTCGCGGACACGCGGGCGGCGAAGGGCGACCTGCAGCCGGACCTGTGGAACGTCGCCACCTCGCCGGAGCTGGCCGCGCGCTGGAACGCGGTGCGCGGACGGGTCACCGCCACCGGCCTGCGCAACTCGCTGCTGGTGGCGATCGCCCCGACCGCGACCATCGCCTCCATCGCCGGCTGCTACGAGTGCATCGAGCCGCAGGTGTCGAACCTGTTCAAGCGCGAGACGCTCTCGGGTGAGTTCCTGCAGATCAACAGCGCGCTGGTCGGCGAGCTGAAGGCGCTGGGGCTGTGGACCCCGGCGGTGCGCGAGGCGATCAAGCGGGCCGAGGGGTCGGTGCAGGGCGTGGAGGCACTGCCGGCTGAGATCAGGGCCCTGTACCGGACGGCCTGGGAGCTGCCGCAGAAGGCGCTGATCGACCTGGCCGCCGCGCGCGGGCCGTTCGTCGACCAGTCGCAGTCGCTGAACCTGTTCCTGGCCGCGCCGACGATCGGGAAGCTGTCGTCGATGTACATGTACGCGTGGAAGGCCGGGCTGAAGTCGACGTACTACCTGCGCTCGCGGCCCGCGACGCGGATCCAGCAGGCGACGGTCGCCGCCACGGCCGCACCCGCCGACCTGCCGGTGATCGCCGATGACGACGCGATCGCCTGCTCGCTGGAGAACCCCGAAGCCTGCGAAGCCTGCCAGTAAAGGAAATCTGTCTCATGCTGCTCGACCCGGGTCTGGACCTGACCCTGCGCCCGATGCGCTACCCGCACTTCTTCGACCGCTACCGCGACGCGATCAAGAACACCTGGACCGTGGAGGAGGTGGACCTGCACAGCGACCTCACCGACCTGGACCGGCTCTCGCCGGCCGAGCGGCACCTGGTCTCCCGGCTGGTCGCGTTCTTCGCCACCGGCGACACGATCGTCGCGAACAACCTCGTGCTGAACCTGTACCAGCACGTCAACAGCCCCGAGGGCCGGCTGTACCTGTCGCGGCAGCTGTTCGAGGAGGCCGTGCACGTCCAGTTCTACCTGAACCTGCTCGACACCTACGTGCCCGACGAGGACGAGCGCACGGCGGCGTTCGCGGCCGTGGAGAACATCCCGTCGATCCGGCGCAAGGCAGAGTTCTGCTTCCGCTGGATCGACTCCCTGGGCGACCTGAAGCGCCTGGAGACGCGGGACGACCGCCGGGCGTTCCTGCTGAACCTGATCTGCTTCGCGGCGTGCATCGAGGGGCTGTTCTTCTACGGGGCCTTCGCCTACGTGTACTTCCTGCGCTCCCGGGGTCTGCTGCACGGCCTGGCCTCCGGCACCAACTGGGTGTTCCGCGACGAGTCGATGCACATGGCCTTCGCCTTCGACGTGGTGGAGACGGTGCGCGCCGAGGAGCCGGACTTGTTCGACGAGCAGATGGCGCAGCAGGTGCGCGAGATGCTCGCCGAGGCCGTGGAGTGCGAGACGCAGTTCGCCCAGGACCTGCTCGGCGCGGGGGTGTCGGGGCTGCCGGTGGCGGACATGCGCGCCTACCTGGAGCACGTCGCCGACCGGCGGCTGGAGCAGCTCGGGCTGGAGCCGGTGTACGGGACCGCGAACCCGCTGGGGTTCATGGAGCTCCAGGACGTGCAGGAACTGTCGAACTTCTTCGAGCGGCGGGTCTCGGCGTACCAGGTCGCGGTCGGCGGTAGCGTCTCGTTCGACGACGAGTTCTAGCAGGACGCGTTCTCAGCAGGACGCGTTCTAAAAGGAGGTCCGCATGCGGGTGGTATCCCTGGTGCCGTCGTTGACCGAGGCGATCACGGCGACGGCGCCGGGCCTGCTGGTCGGCGCGACGGCCTGGTGCACGCATCCGGCGGATCTGGACGTGGAGCGGATCGGCGGGACGAAGAACCCTGATGTCCCGCGGATCGTCACGCTGGCGCCGGATCTGGTGGTGGCGAACGAGGAGGAGAACCGGGAGGCCGACCTCGAGGCGTTGCGCGAGGCCGGGATCGCGGTGCTGCTGACCCGGATCCGGACCCTCGACGAGGCGTTCCGCGAACTGGACCGGATGCTGACCGATGGATGTGGGCTCGCCCGGCCGAGATGGCTGGACGAGGCGGAGGCCGCGTGGGCGGTGGCGACGGGGCTGGGGCCGACGCCACCGCCCGTCCCATCGGTCGTCCCGATCTGGCGGCGGCCGTGGATGGTGCTGGGGCGCGACACGTTCGCCGGCGACGTGCTGGCGCGGCTCGGCGTCCGGAACATCTACGCCGACCACGCCGAGCGCTACCCGAAGATCCCGTTGCCAGAGTTGGTCGCCGGCGGGGCCGAGCTCGTCGTGCTGCCCGACGAGCCCTATGCGTTCAGCGCCTCCGACGGCCCTGAAGCGTTCCCCGGCCTGCCCGCGGCCCTGGTCTCCGGACGGCATCTCACCTGGTACGGGCCCTCGCTCGTCACCGCCCCCGCCGTCCTGCGCCGCCAGCTTCGCCTTTCCGCTGCTGAGAGCTGATCCGCCCACAGCAGCAGCGCGTTCTCTGCCCGCCTTCCCCGGGGCACGGTGGAGGCATGGCAGAAGAAGAGAAGACGCCCCACTTCGGTTGGCGCACCCGCGAGCAGCTGTTCAGCCGGCGGATCGTGGTCCTGGACGGTGTGCTCGACGACGACAACGGGACGCTGCTGGCCACCCAGCTGCTGTCGCTGGCCACCGAGGACCCGGAGGCCGGGATCTCGCTGTGGATCCACTCCCCCGGCGGCTCGGTCCCGGCGATGCTGGCGATCCGCGACGTGATGCGGCTGGTGCCGTGCGAGGTCTCGACGCTCGCGCTGGGGCTGGCGTGCAGCGCCGGCCAGTTCCTGCTCTCGGCCGGCACGCCCGGCCGCCGCTTCGCCCTGCCGCATGCCAGGATCCTGATGCACCAGGGCTCGGCCGGCATCGGAGGCAGCGCGGTGGACGTCGAGGTGCAGGCCGACGATCTGCGGCACATGGTGAACACGGTGCTCGGCCTGATCGCCGCGGACACCGGCCAGCCCTACGACCGGGTCTTCGAGGACTCGCTGCACGACCGCTGGTTCACCGCGCAGCAGGCGAAGGACTACGGCTTCATCGACCACATCGTGGACTCGTTCGGACAGGTCGTGCCCGAACGCCGGCGGATCGGGATCTCGGCATGAGCAGCAGCGCGGCCACCATGAACTACGCCATCCCCTACGTGACCACCCAGCGCCCCGGCGGCGAGCGCGTCACGGACATCTACTCGCACCTGCTCTCAGAGCGCATCATCTACCTGGGCACGGCGATCGACGCCGGAGTGGCCAACGCCCTCATCGCCCAGCTCCTGCACCTGGAATCCGACGGCCCCGACCGCGAGATCAGCCTCTACGTGAACTGCGAAGGCGGCGACCTCACCTCAATGCTCGCGGTCTACGACACCATGCAGCACATCAAGGCCCCGATCCGCACCACCTGCGTCGGCCAGGCGATCGCCGTCGGCGCGGTCCTGCTGGCCGCCGGCACCCCGGGCCTGCGCTCGGTGCTCCCGCACGCCCGCGTGGTCCTGCACCAGCCGGCCGCCCGCGGCCAGGGCGCCATCCCCGACCTGATCATCCAGGCCGACGAACTGGTGCGCATGCGCAGCGAACTGGAGACCATCCTCACGCAGCACACCGGCCAGAGCGCCGAGCGGCTCCGCCACGACACCGACCGGGACCGGGTGTTCACGGCCGCGGCGGCGGTGGAGTACGGGCTCGCGGACCAGGTGCTGGGGCCTCGGGAGTAGAGCGGGGCGGCGGGGGGCTGGGGTCTGGGCGGGTCTCGGCGGCGGTCTCGCCGGCGCGGTGTCTCAGTCGGAGGACGGCGCGGCTTGCGTCCTCCCAAGAAACTGCTGGTGCCGCTGCTGCATCACGGCGAGGACTTCCTCCAGCGAGTCCGGCAGCGCCACGGCGGAGATCGTGACCGGCGAGAACCCCCAGCGCTCGTTCGTCCTGGCGAGCAGCTTCGCCGAGGCCGGACGACGGGCCAGATACCGGTCCGGATCGTGCAGGACCACTTCGATGACGGTCTTGGTCGTCGCCCGCACGGTGAAGCTCCGCATGGCGACGACTTCGACCTCACTCCAGGCGACACGGCCCAGCTGCCGGTGCTCGAACCCCTCGTCGGTCACCGTCAGCTCGGGCCCGCGCCGAACGAGCCGCAGGGCGGACAGCACCCCGGCATAGCCGAAGAACGGCACCGCGACGACAGCGACGGGCACCGTCCGGATCCCCGGATCCGCGACCGCCAGCCCTCCACTCACCACGACGAAGCCGAGCGCCCCGAGCGTCAGGAGCACCAGGCGCCCACGCGAAGGCAGAAAGATGGTAGGCGGCACAATCGCTCCCCCGGTCCGGGTGGAGGACCAGGGTAGCGTTCGAAGAAGAGCGCTGGAACACCCTCTGATCAGGCCGCCAGCGCCAGCATCACCGGCCCGCTCGCCGAACGGCGCGCCGCCAGCTCCCGCCGCACGGCCAACGCCTGGCGCGCCGCCGCATCCCGCTGCGCCACCATCACCGCAGCCTCCCGCCGCGCCCGCAGGTCATAGGCGACCGCCTCGGCGAGCCCGCCGAGCGTCGTCCCGAGCGCCCCGGCGACCGCCGCGATCATCTCGCTCGACGGCTCCTTGAGCCCGCGCTCCACCTCCGAGAGGTACTGCGGCGAGATCCCGGCCCGACGGGCCGTCTCGGCCAGACTCTCCCGATGCTGCCGCCGCAGCTCACGCAGCTGCTCGCCCAGCACCTCGCGCCACAGCGGCTCAGGCTTCGCCGGCTGCTCGGGCGTCGTCGGCTGCTTGGGCTTCGCCGGCTGATCGGCGCGGCCGCCTTGGATCACGTGCAGTCTCAGAGGCTCGGTCATACTTCGAGCGTACGGATCACAGGCGAGCGGAGTCCCGCTTGTCTGCTCTCAGCAGACACCGCTGCACAGAACGGGTGAGTTCAGGATGCGCGCATGACTCCCGAACCGGCAGAGCACGCCCGCTACCGCGGCTACCTGGAAGCCCTGTCGCAGGCGGCCGGCCCTGACGAGTCATCCGTGATCGCGGCGGTCTTGGGCGATCCCGACCAGGTCATGGCCGAGGCCGCAGTTCTCCGCCACCTGGATCTCAGGGCGGCGCGACTGGACGACGACGCCGCCTTCACAGCCTGGTCCCGACAGGTCGCCACCGCGATCCACGGACGCGAGCTGCTCGAGCGCCGGCTGCGCGAGTGGTCGCTGTCCGCGGACATCGACGCCGGGCGCCCCTGGAGCACAGCGGATCTGGGCGAAGCCTCGAACTGGCTTCAACTCCGAACCGCCGAGCACTCCAGGTCCCACCGCGCTCTGACGGTCCTCGCGTGCCAGGGGCGAACCCGTCGCATCAGGAGCGCGGCTCATGAGCGCCTCGATCGAGCCGATGAGCCACTCGCACGCCGATCGACCCAATGACGGTCCGCTGAGCTGCCCGCTGGCTGACTCGCTGGTCGACAAGCCAATCGGCCCGCTCAGCCACCCGCTGGCCGACTCGCCGACCGGCCCGCCGACCGCCCCGTCCCCTAACCCCCCAGCTTCTCCAGAATCCGATGCATCCCGCTCTCCCAGTTCCCCTTCAAAGCCGCCACCGCCCCCGCCACATCCCCGCCGACCAGGCACTCCGCGATCTTCTCGTGCTCCACCGCCGAGCGCTCCAGCACCTGGCGGTCGCCGACCACCACGCGCTCGTAGCGGTGCATCGTCAGCTTCAGGGTGGTGATCAGGTCCATCAGGCGGTCGTTGCGGCAGCCCGACAGGAGCTGGTCGTGCCACTCGTCGTCGTAGCGCTCTATCACGCCGAGCTCGGCCAGGGGCGCGGAGAAGGCGTGCGCCTCTTCCAGCAGGCGCGGCGCGATCTGCTTCAGGTGCTCGGGCGGCGAGAGTTCCAGGGCCAGGGACTCCAGGGTGGCGATGATCGTGGTCAGGTCGCGGAACTCCTGCGGGCTCATCGGGGCGAAGCGGAAGCCCTTGCCGCGCTCGCTGATGATGATGCCCTCGCGCTCCAGGCCGATCAGCGCCTCGCGCAGCGGGGTGCGGCTGACGCCCAGGTCGGCGGCCAGGTGCACCTCGTTGATCGGCTGGTCCGGGTCGAATTCGCCCCTGCCGAGGCGTTCCAGGAGCACGTCCTTGATCTGCTCGCGGAGCGGCCGCCGCTCGATCGCCATCCCGATGTCACCTCTCCCGCACAACCCGTCGCCCACATTGTTCCGCACCCCGTGCGGTTTTCCCTCACGCCGTCCCCGCGCCGTCCACGGTGATCACCGCCCCGCTCACGAAGGCCGCCGAGTCGGAGGCCAGGAACGCCACCATCTGCGCGATGTCCCGCGGCTGCCCGATGCGCCCCAGCGGCCGGTCGGCGGCGTCGGCGTAGAACGCGTCGACCGCCTCCCCGAGCTGGCGCGCCTCGTCGGCCAGCATCCCGGTGGCCGTGTCGCCGGGGCACACGCAGTTCACCCGGATGTTCTGCGGCCCGTGGTCGATGGCCATGGCCCGCGTCATGTTCACCACGGCCCCCTTCGACGCGCAGTACGAGATCGCGCTCGCCCCGCCCTTGATCCCCCACCCCGACCCGGTGTTGACGACGCTCCCGCCCCCGGCCGCCGCCATCAGCGGCACCACCCGCCGGCTCATCAGCAGGATCGACTTCACGTTGACCGCCATCACCAGATCCCAGTCGTCCTCGGCGATGTCCAGCACGGTCGAGCGCCGGATGATCCCGGCGTTGTTGAAGAGCACGTCGACACCCCCGTACGCGGCGACCGCCGCCGCCACGACAGCATCGCACTCCTCGGCGCGCGACACATCGCAGCGCACGAACACACCCCCGACCTCCTTCGCCGCCTCCTGCCCGCGCTCGGCGTCGAGGTCCGCGACCACCACCCCGGCGCCGAGCTCGGCGAGCACCGCGGCGGTGGCCCGCCCGATACCCGACGCGCCGCCGGTCACGATCGCGCTCCTACCGGTCAGGTCGATCATCATGACTGCCTTTCGCTCAGGGGATAAAGGATCGTACGGCGCCACCCCGTGACGACCCGCACATACCGGGGAAACTCCTGGTCAAGCGCATCATCGCCGGTGTCGACGAGCAGCGGACGCCCGCCGAGCGCCGCGACCTTCGCCTCGGTCGCGACGACGTGCAGCCGCTCCAGGCCCACCGCCCGCAGCACCTCGGGCGAGAGCTGCTGATTGCCCCGCCCGAGCAGGAACCCCTGCCCGCCGATGGGGGTCAGCGCGATGTGCGCGTGCGCCGGCCGGCCGGAGACGAGGTCGAGAAGCTGGTCCGCGCCGGCATCGGGGGCCAGGAGCTCATCCCCCTCGATGACGTTCACGCCGAGCACCGGGACCTCCAGGCCCCAGACGGCGGCGACCGCGCGGGTGGTCGTGCCCGGACCGAGGACGAGCAGGTCGCCCGGGCTCAGCAGCGCACGAAGCTCGGTGGCGATGCCGGCGACCGCATCGGGCGTGACACTGGAACTGCCGGTCTTGCGCTGCTGAACGCGCGCCGGAACGTCGGGCACCCGAAGGCAGCCGAACAGCCGCGGCGACCCGTCCACGCGATCGACGACTTCGGCGTCACGCAGCCCCGAGGCGATCGCCGCCACCTCCCCGGCCGCCCGAGGATTCACGGCGAACACCGCCGAGTGCATCTTCACACCGGTCGGAATGCCGAGCACCGGCACCGAATCGCCGACTGCTTCGAGGACATCGCGCGCCGTCCCGTCGCCACCGGCGAACAGCAGCAGATCGACGCGCGGCGCCAAAGCACGCGCCGCCGCGACAGTATCGGCGGCCGAAGTCGGCTCACCGGCGGCGAACACCACCTCGGGGACCAGTCCGGCAGCACGCGCCGCCTCCTCGCCCATAGCTCCGGCGACGGTCAACACTGCGACGTCCGGCCGCCGCGCCGCCAATTCGGTCAGCGCGACCGCCGCACGCTCCGCGGCCCGGGGCACCGCGCCCAACGCGAACGCCCGCGCCTGGACCTCCGCGCCGTCGCTGCCCTTGAGGCCGACCCGGCCGCCGACACCGGCGACCGGGTTCACCACCAGCCCCACTTTCACGAGCGGGCTCTCCGTGCCGGATGTGATCGACGGTTCACGCCGCACCCCCCACCTTCCGCCGATAAGCCCGCCACGTCACCGCCCACGTCCCCGGGTCCTCCAGCGAAGCGTCCCGCATCTGATGGATCGGCCCGTTGTGCGGCGCCGTGCGCACCACCTCAGGGTCCTCATAAGCCTCGCGCGCCACCGCCGCCAGGATCGCCGCGTACTCGTCCAGGTCCGCCTGCGAGTAGGACTCCGTCGGCTCCAGCGTCATCGGCTCCGGCACCAGGTACGGGTGGTGGCTCGTCCAGTAGTGCGTGCCGAAGTCCGAGACCCGGTACCCGATCTGCTCCGAGTGGACGCCGGTGTCCGCGTTCAGCTTCTCCCAGCTGTACCGGGCCTGCTCCACCCGCCGCCGCCCGCGCGCGTAGGGCAGCGACACCCCCTCGATCTCCAACACCTTCGAGATCAGGTAGTTGTTGTTCAGCACCGATGTCTCGGCGACCGCCCGCAGACCCTCCGCGCCGAGCGCCATGATCCAGGCGTAGGCCCGCACCAGGTTCGGGACCACACCGTAGAACGGCCGGATCTTGCCGATCGACTCCGGCCGGTCGTCGTCCAGCCGGTACCGGGCGCCGTCGAACTCGATCGTCGGCCGGGGCAGGAAGGGCGCCAGGGCCGAGGTCACCGCGGACGCGCCCGCCGCCGGGCCGCCGCACATGTGCGGCGTGGAGAACGTCTTGTGCAGGTTGAAGTGGCACAGGTCGAACCCGGCGTCGCGGGCCCGGGTGATCCCCAGGATCCCGTTGGCGTTGGCCTGGTCGTAGCAGCACAGCCCGCCGACGCCGTGCACCAGCCGCACGAACTCCTCGATCCGCGGGTTGAAGATCCCCGTGTCCTCGGGGTTCGTGATCAGCAGCGCGGCGGTACGCGGCCCGACCGCGGCCCGCAGCGCCTCGATGTCCGGGTACCCGTCTGCGTCCGGCATCAGGGTGATGACCTTGTAGCCGGCGGTCTTCGGCGCTGCGGCGTTCGTGGGGTGCGAGAACTGCGTCGTGATGATCTCGTCGCGCTGCTCACCCTCGCCGCGCGCGGCGTGGTACGCCCGGATCATCGACACGTTCGTGTAGATCGCCGAGGACCCGGACCCGGGCTGCAACGACACCCGGTCCATCCCGGATATCTCCTTCAGCAGCCCTTCCAGCCGGTACAGGATCTCCAGCACGCCCTGCACCGTTCCCTCGTCCTGCAACGGATGCAGCTCGGCGATCCGCGGATCCCGGACGAAGGAGTCGTTCACCTTCGGGCTGTACTTCATCGTGCACGTGCCCTGCCCGATGTCGACGTTCAGGTCGACGCCCAGCGTCTCCTGCGAGAGCCGCATGTAGTGCCGCAGCACGTGCGGCTGCGACATCTCCGGCAGCGCCGGCGCGGCGGCCCGCGCGAGCCCGGCGGGCAGCGTGGGCACCGGAAGGTCCGTGATGGGGACCTCCACACCCCGCTCCCCGGGGCTGTCCAGCTCGAAGATCAGCGGCTCGTCCCACCGGGCCTGGTGGAACCGCCGCAGCCGAGGCTTGGGTGCGATCCGCGCGTCGGCGGGCGAAACAGGGGTGTGCGGCGACGGCGCGCTCACTTGGCGATCTCCTCAAGAACGGCGGCGAGGCGGTCGATGTCCTCGCGGGTGTGAATCTCGGTCACGCAGAACAGCGCGTCGGTCTCGGACAGCACCTTGCCGCCCTGGATGCCCTGCTCCAGAAGCAGGGCGTTGACCTCCGACGCCGTGCGCGACCCGGTGAAGCGGACCACGAAGTCGGCGAACGACACCAACCCCGATCCGGCGTTCGGCACCGAGACGGACGGCACCGCCGCCAGCCGTTCCTGTGCGTAGGCCGTCAACGCGAGGATCGTCTCCCCGATCTCCCGCATCCCGCGCGGTCCCATCAACGCGAGGTAGACGCCGGCCATGATCCCGTTCAGGGCGGCCGCGGTCCCGACCCACTCCTTGCCCTGCTCGCGCAGCGCGAACGACGTCCGGTCGTAGTACACGTCGCCGAACCCGTACTCGCCCTCCACCACCGTCGGCACCACGCCGAACAGCCGTGACGGGAATTCCCGCACCAGACGCTGCTCGTCCCGCGTGGCGATGAACCCGGCGGCACCGCCGCCGAAGCTCATGCGGATGCCCAGCGGCTGGATGTCGCCGCAGACGATGTCCGCGCCGTAGGACGCCGGGGAGGCGACCACGCCCAGCGAGATCGGATTGCAGCCGACCACGAACAGCGCCCCGACCGCATGCGCGCGCTCGGCCAGCAGCGGCAGCGCCGGATCCAGCACACCGTGGTAGTTCGGGGCCTCGATGTAGACGGCGGCGACGTCGGCGCCGACCACCAGGTCGGCGGCCTGCCAGCCGTCGTGGGAGCCGTCCAGGACCTCGACGTCGTGGTCGGGGCGGACGAAGTCCTCGAGCTTCGACAGCTTGTCCGGGTCGACCGGCCCGACGATCAGCAGCCGCCGGCGGCGGGTGGCGCGGCCGGCCATGCGCAGCGCGGTGCCCGCGGCCTGGAAGCCGTCGTAGGTCGGGACGTTGACGACGTCCAGCTCCAGCAGTTCGCCCATCAGGGACTGGTACTCCCACAGCGCCTGGAAGCGGCCGTGGTCCTCGTACGGCTCGCCGGCGTAGGCGGTCAGGAACTCGCTGCGGTTGCCGACCTCCTCCACCACCGCCGGGACGTGGTGCCGGTAGCAGCCGGCGCCCAGGAAGCTGAGCTCGGCCGGCTTGTTGCGGGACAGCAGACGGTCCATGTGCCGGACCAGTTCGGCTTCCGAGCGCAGCGGCGCCGGCAGGTCCAGGGGGCGGTGCAGCCGGATCGCGTCGGGGATGTCGGCGTAGAACTCCTCGACACTCGACGCGCCGATCGCCGCCAGCATCCGGGCTCTGATCTCGGGGTCGCTGTTGGGGATGTACGGGTGGCCCACAGGTTGCCTCGCTCTTACCTCTTGACGGATGGCCGTCATACAGTGTGCTGTATACAGCATTCAGTATTGCGGCAAGGGAGGGCACGGTGTCAATGTCAATGCGGACAAGTCGGCGTTCGGTGCTGCGGGCGGGCGTCGGGGCCCTCGCGGTCGCGGTGACCGGCGGATGCGCGACCGGCGGCGGGAAGAAGACGCCCGCGCCGACGGTCAAGACCGGGGCGCAAGCCCAGGTCGGCGGAAGCATCACGGTCTGGTCCTGGGACGTGGCGGCCAAGGCCCTCAAGCGCCTGGCCCCGGCCTTCGAGCAGCAGCACCCGGGTGTGAAGGTGAACGTGGTCGACATCGGCTACGACAACGCCTACGACAAGATCACCGTCGGTCTGAAGTCGGGCGCCGGACTCCCGGACGTCCTCCAGGTCGAAGGACCGAAGATGCAGAGCTACATCGGCACCTTCCCCAGCGGCTTCTACGACCTGAGCACCCTGGCCGGCCCGCTGAAGTCCCAGTTCAACGCCGCCGCCTGGGCCACCGGCACCGACACCGCCGGCAAGGTCTACGCGCTCCCGTGGGACATCGGGCCCTGCGGCGTGTTCTACCGGATCGACATCTTCCAGCAGGCCGGCGTCGATCCGGCGTCGATCCAGACCTGGGACGACTACGTCGCGGCCGGTGTGCAGATCAAGGCCAAGACCGGCAAGAAGCTGCTGGTGATGGACCCCACCGGGGACAGCACGTTCCCGATGATGCTCCAGCAGGAGGGCCAGGGCTACTTCGTCGACGGCAAGATCGCGGTGGACACCCCGGCGGCCCTCAAGGCGATGGGCGTCCTGAAGGAGCTCAGCGACAAGGGCCTGGTCGACTTCGAGAAGGGCTGGGACGCGCTGGTCGCGGCCACCAAGGACGGCAAGGTCGCCACCACCCCGACCGCGGTCTGGTGGTCCGGCACCCTCACCGACGAGATGCCCGAGCTGAAGGGCAAGTTCGGCGCGATACCGCTGCCGGCCTTCACCGCCGGCGGCGTCCGCACCTCCAACAACGGCGGCTCCCTGCTGAACATCTCGGCGCAGAGCAAGAACTCGGCGACGGCCTGGGCCTTCATCCAGTTCTGTCTGGCGAACGCCGACAACCAGGTCTCGATGCTGAAGAACGAAGGCATCTTCCCCGCCTTCGAGCCGGCCCTCTCAGACCCCTACATCACCGGCCCCCAGGACTACTACGGCGGCCAGACCACCTTCAAGACCTTCGCCGACCTGGCCGAGGACATCGCCCCGGTGGAGTACACCGGGGACTACTCCAAGGCCGGCGACCTGGTCACCGACGCCACGAACTCGGTGCTGCAGGGCGGCAAGGACCCGAAGTCGGCACTGGACTCGGCCGCGCAGCAGATCGCCTCCGCGACCGGCCGGCAGATCGCGCAGTAGCACCATGGCCACCGCCACAGCCGCACCACAGCGCCGCCGCTCGCCGACCGAGCCCGCAACTAAGTGGGGAGTTCCCCACTTCCGGATCGTGCACTGGGCCTTCGCCGGCCCGGCAGCGGCCTTGTTCGTCTTCTTCTTCGCCTATCCCCTGGGCGCCAGCCTCTATCAGAGCTTCACCAGCGACGACGGCGGCGTTCAGACGTGGGCCGGCCTGGCCCAGTACCGCCGCATGCTGCACGACCCGGTCTTCTGGAAGTCGCTGTGGAACACCGGCCTGCTCCTGGTCTTCCAGGTCCCGCTGATGATCGGGCTGGCGCTGGTCCTGGCCTGCGTGCTGAACCAGTCCTGGCTGCGCTTCAAGGGGACCTGGCGCATCGCCTTCTTCCTGCCGTCGGTGACGATGCTGGTCGCCTACGCCGTCGTCTTCCGCGTCCTGCTCAAGACCGACGGCGGCATGGTCAACCAGGCCCTGGGCTGGTTCGGGGTGAGCCCGGTGGACTGGCTGAACAACCCTGTGTGGGCACGGGTGGCCCTGATCGGCACCATCACCTGGCGCTGGACCGGCTACAACGCGGTGATTCTGCTGGCCGGGCTGCAAGCCATCCCCAAGGAGCAGTACGAGGCCGCCGCGATCGACGGCGCCGGCGCGGTGACCACGTTCCGCAAGGTCGTCATACCGCAGCTGCGGCCGGTGATCCTGTTCTGCTCCATCACCTCGACCATCGGCACGCTCCAGTTGTTCGACGAGAACTTCGTCCTCACCAAGGGCGGGCCGGACAACGCCACCATGACCCCGGTCCTCTACCTCTACAAGGTCGGCTTCGACCAGATGGACTTCAGCTACGCCTCCGCCATCGCCTGGGCCGTGGTGCTGATCATCGGCGTGCTGTCCGTCATCCAGTTCAGGTTCTTCGGCCAGTCGGACAGAGCCGCGAGCACGGCCAGATCGGAAAGGAGGCGGGGATGACGCTCGATCCGAGGCTCCTGCGCCGCTGGGTCATCCTGCTGCTGCTGACGGTCGGCGCGCTGATCAGCATCCTGCCGTTCTACTGGATGGTGGTCGCCGCCACCCACAGCAACGACGAGCTCTTCCACTCCCCGCCGCCGTTCGTCCCCGGCGGGCACTTCATCAGCAACATCAAGGCCCTGGAACACTCGATCGGGTTCAGCCGGGTGATGCTGAACAGCGTCGGCATCGCCGTCGTCTACACCCTGGCCAGCGGCCTGATCTCGGCGATGGCCGGCTACGGCCTGGCCAAGTACCGGTTCCGGGGCCGCGGGCTGCTTCTCGGGCTGGTGCTGACCACCATGATGGTGCCGTTCCAGGTGCTGCTGGTCCCGCTGTTCCAGATGATGTCGAACCTGGGCTGGGTCAACAGCTACCAGGCGGTGATCGTGCCGTTCCTGGCCAACTCGTTCGGCATCTTCCTGATGCGCCAGGCCTTCCTGGACTTCCCCGACGAGCTGATCGAGTCGGCGCGCATCGACGGCTCCGGCGACATCCGGACCTTCTACCGGATCGTGCTCCCTGTGGTGAAGCCACAACTCGGGGCGCTGGCGATCTTCACCTTCATGAGCCAGTGGAACGCCTTCCTGTGGCCGCTGCTGATGCTGGACTCACAGGACAAATACACGGCACCGGTCGCGCTCTACACGTTGGTCGGCGGGACGCATGTGGACTATTCGGGCCTCATCCTCGGCAGTTTCCTGGCAACCCTGCCTCTGATGCTCATTTTCCTTATCTTCCAGAAGCAGTTCGTATCCGGCTTGTTGGGAGGAGCGGTCAAGGAATGATCACACGCGTAGAAGGTCTTTTGTATGGAGCGGACTACAACCCGGAGCAGTGGCCGGAGTCCGTCTGGACGCAGGACGTCAACCTGATGCGGGACGCCGGCGTCACGATGGTGACGCTCGGGGTGTTCTCCTGGGCCCGCCTGCAGCCCGCGGAGAACGAGTGGGACTTCGCCTGGCTGGACCGGCTGATGGACCTGTTCGACAGCCGCGGCATCGCGGTGGACCTGGCCACGGCCAGCGCCTCGCCGCCGGCCTGGTTCGTCCGCCGGTACCCGGAGACGCTGCCGGTCACGGCCGACGGCGTGCGCCTGGAGTTCGGCTCGCGGCAGCACTACTGCCCGTCGTCCCCGGTCTACCGCGAGGCGGCGACCAAGCTGGCCCGCGCGATCGCCGAGCGGTACGGCGAGCACCCGGCGCTGGCGCTGTGGCACATCCACAACGAGTACGGCGACCACGTCACCGAGTGCTTCTGCGACGTCTCGGCCGCGGACTTCCGCCGCTGGCTGCGCGAGCGCTACGGCGACGACATCGCGCAGCTGAACTTCGCCTGGGGCGCGGAGTTCTGGTCCCAGCGGTACTCGGACTTCGCGCAGATCGAGCCGCCGCGCAAGGCCCCCGGCCCGATCAATCCGGGACAACTGCTGGACTGGCGCCGGTTCAGCTCCGACGCCCTGCTGGCCTGCTTCCTCGCCGAGCGCTCGGTCCTGAAGGAGGTGACCCCGGAGATCCCGGTGACGACCAACTTCATGTCGATGATGAAGGACCTCGACTACTGGAAGTGGGCCGCGCACGAGGAAGTGGTCTCCGACGACGCCTACCCGGACCCGGCGGACTCCACCGCCCACGTCCAGGCCGCGATGAACTACGACCTGATGCGCTCGCTCGGCGGCGGCAAGCCCTGGCTGCTGATGGAGCAGGCGCCCTCGGCGGTGAGCTGGCGCGACGTGAACGTGCCCAAGACCCCGGAGCAGCGGCGGCTGTGGTCGTTGCAGACCGTCGCACGCGGCGCGGACGGCGTCATGCACTTCCAGTGGCGGGCCTCGCGCGCCGGCGCGGAGAAGTTCCACAGCGCCCTGCTCCCGCACGGCGGCACCCAGTCGCGGGGGTGGCGGGAGACGGTGCGGTTCGGCGAGGAACTGGCCAAGCTCGGGGAGGTCGCCGGGAGCCGGATCGAGAGCACGGTCGCGATCGTCCTGGACTGGAACTCGTGGTGGGCGCTGGAGGCGGAGGACCACCCCTCGGCGCGGGTGCGGCTCAAGGAGCAGATCCTGAGCTGGTACTCGGTGCTGCACCGGTGGAACCACGTGGTCGACTTCGTGCCGCCGGACGCGGATCTGAGCCCTTATAAGGTGGTGCTGGCACCGAACCTGTATTCGGTGAGCACCGAGAACGCTTCCCGGCTGTCCGACTACGTGTACGGCGGAGGGTACCTCGTCGTCGGCTACTTCAGCGGGATCGTCGACGAGCTCGACCACATCCATCAGGGTGTCGACGGATCCGGCGGCGGCTACCCCGGGCCGCTGAGGGAGGTGCTCGGGGTCACCGTGGACGAGTGGTGGCCGATCCCGGCCGGCCGCTCGGTGGAGGTCGCGTTCGTCGCCGACGAGGAGTCCACACAGGCGAAGAAGAAGCACCGCCACAGCTACAGCGCCGGTTATCACCGCACGCCCGTGGCATTGGGCTGGAGCGAGTGGCTCAGCACGACCACGGCCCGGGCCGTCGCGCACTACACCGACGGCGCGCTGAAGGGCCGTCCGGCGGTGGCCTGCAACGACTTCGGCGACGGCCGGGCCTGGTACGTCAGCTGCGATCTGGGCGGGGACATCGAGAAGGTCCTCGCCGAGGCCGTGCGCCCGGCCGTGGTGTGGCCGTCCCTGGCCTCGTCGCTGGCGTTCAGCGGGGTCGAGGTCGTCTGCCGCAGCTCGGAGTCGCACCACTACTACTTCCTTCTCAACCACGGCGACAAGCAGGTCGACCTGGGCTCGGCCGTGCCGTACAGCGCGGTGAACCTGCTGACCGGCAGTCGTCCCACCCATCTGGCCGCGCAGGGTGTCGCGGTCCTGAAGGTAGGAAGGTGATCATGTCCCGAACGCTTCGGGCCCTGGCCGGGCTGGCGCTCGGCGTGGGTCTCGTGCTGCCCGTAACGGCCGCTTCGGCCGCGCCGCCCAAACCCGACTCCCCGGCGTCCTTCGCCAACGTGCTGGACCTTCAGGGGGTGCCGAACGTGGCGCTGCCCGGGGATCCGGCGACCGACGTGAACCCGATCGGCGTGTTCGCCGACCGCGGTGCGTGGCACGCCTACGCCCTGCCGAAGGCCGGCGACACGTCCTCGTACGGGGCCTTCACCGGACCGCTGTACATCACGCAGGAATACCCGTGGTGGCTGAGCAAGGGAATCAGCCATCTGATGCTCTCGGAGAACGGCCGCGCCATCGACCTGGCCTCGGCGACGGACCCGGTGTTCACGTCGCTGCCGGGGATGTTGCAGCAGAGCTTCGACGTGGACGGCCTGCACGTGGTGATGCAACTGCGCTACGCGAGCGACCGGACGGCGCTGGTGCAGGCGTTCGTGGAGAACACCAGCGGCCGCGCCCGGCAGGTCGGCGCGGGCTGGACCGGCTCGCTGCTGCGCCCGGACACCGAGCCGATGAAGAGCGCGCCCTCGCTGCACGCGACGTCCACCGGCATCTCGGTGGGCTTCGCGAAGGTGCGGCAGACCTGGGACTACCTGACCGACGGGACCGAGAAGTTCCAGGTGGCGCACGCCGAGCCGGTGACCACCTCGGTGGCCGGCGACGCGTACACGACCGCGCTGGACGCCCCGCTGAAGCTGGGCCCGCACGGCCGGCAGACGCTGACCTGGACCGAGTCCTACACCTTCACCGGCACCGACTACGCCGCCGAGCAGCCGGTGATCGCCAGGACGCTGCGCTCCCCCGGCGCCGTCGTGGCGGCCGACGAGCAGCGCTGGCGCGGCTACGTGGCTTCCGCGGTCCGCGGCGTCCCGGCCGCGCGCCGTGCGCTGGCGGTGAAGTCGGTGGAGACGCTGACCACGAACTGGCGCAGCGCCGCCGGATCGTTGCGACACGACGGGATCACGCCGTCGATCTCCAACAAGTGGTTCAGCGGGTTCTGGGCCTGGGACACCTGGAAACAGGCGGTCGGCACGGCGGTCTTCGACCCGGCCCTGGCCGAGTCGCAGATCCGCTCGATGTTCGACTACCAGGTCACCAGCACCTCGGCGGACCGGCCCCAGGACGCCGGCATGATCCCGGACTGCATCTTCTACAACGATCCGGCGCAGGGCGGCGGCAACTGGAACGAGCGCAACTCCAAGCCGCCGCTGGCCGCGTGGGCGGTGTGGGCGGTGTACGAGCGCAGCGGGGACGTCAGCTTCCTGAAGGAGATGTACCCGAAGCTGGTGGCGTACCACGACTGGTGGTACCGGAACCGCGACCACAACAACGACGGCCTCGCGGAGTACGGCGCGACGGTCGACCCGCAGAACGTCACCGCGGAGGACAAGCGCCAGGCCGCGGCGTGGGAGAGCGGCATGGACGACGCGCCGCGCTTCGACGCCGCCCTCGGCGCCGGCGTGGTGGACAACACCGACGCGGCGGGGAACGTGGTCGGCTACTCGCTGACCCAGGATTCGGTGGACCTGAACTCCTACCTGGCCGCCGAGGACGGCATCCTCGCGCAGATGGCCGCGCGCCTGGGCCACCCCGCCGACGCCGCGCGCTATCAGGCTTCGGAGAAGCAGGTCGCGACGGCCGTGCAGCAGAAGATGTACGACCCGGCAACCGGCTGGTTCTACGACGCCTCCCTCACCACCGGCCAACCGCTGACGGCGCGCGGCCGGGGCATCGAGGGCGCGATCCCGCTGTGGGCGGGCATCGCGACCCCGGCGCAGGCGGCGGCGGTGCGGGCGAAGCTGGTGTCGCCGACCGAGTTCGACACGCGGCTGCCGTTCCCGACGGTCGCGGCGAGTTCGCCGTACTACGACCCGACGGGCTACTGGCGCGGCGCGGTGTGGCTGGACCAGGCGTACTTCGCCCTGGAGGGCCTGAAGCGCTACGGCTACACCGCGGACGCGACGGCGCTGGCGGCGAAGCTGCGCACCAACGCCGAGGGCATGATGGGCGACGGCCCGCTGATGGAGAACTACGACCCGGCGAACGGCTCGGCGATGAACTCGCGCGGGTTCAGCTGGTCGGCGTCGCTGCTGCTGGAGTTGGATCACCAGAGCTAGACGGTCCGGTCGTCGAGCCGCGGATTCCCACCTCGGGAGTCCGCGGCTCGGTGCTTTCGCGAGCGGGGCGTTCGCTGTGGCGAACGTGGCGTTTTCGGCGGCGGCGGCGCGCCGGAATACTCCCCGGCCCCCTCCGGTTATACCCTGCGGGGTATCCGACCGAGACCCCTTCGAGCAGCGAGGAGGCACGGCTGTGGCCGTCGTGGAACTGACCAAGGACACCTTCACCGAGACGATCGCCGGCGAGGGCATCAAGCTCGTGGACTTCTGGGCCGACTGGTGCGGACCGTGTCGGTCGTTCGCGCCGGTGTACAAGAAGGCCGCCGACAAGCATGAGGACATCGTGTTCGGCAAGGTCGACACCGAGGCCGAGCAGGAGTTGGCGATGGCGTTCGACATCCGGTCGATCCCCACGCTGATGATCGTGCGCGACGGCGTCACCCTCTACCAGCACCCGGGCGCGCTGCCTGAGGCGGCGCTGGAGGACCTGATCGCTCAGGCCCGCGCGCTGGACATGGACGAGGTGCGCAAGGCACTGGCCGAGCGGGCCGCCGAGGCTGAGGCCGCCAACACCGAGAGCACCGACGCCGAGAGCGCCACCGTCTGATGACCGCCGTCGAGGGCCGCGGACAGTGGGAGCGGTACTACGACCAGGCCCAGTCCGTGTGGGGCTGGGCTCCGAACCGCTTCGTGGCCGAGGTCCTCGGCCCGCTGCCGGCCGGCCGGGCGCTGGACCTGGGCGCCGGGGAGGGCCGCAACGCGCTGTGGCTGGCCGGCCTCGGCTGGCGCGCCACGGCCGTCGACTTCGCCGAGAACGCTTTGGCGCGCGGCCGGGCGCAGGCCGCCGAGCACGGCCTGGACGTCGAGTGGGTCCTGGCCGACGTGCTGGAGCACCGGCCCGAGCCCGGCGCCTACGACGCCGTCGTGGTCGCGTACCTGCACCTCGACGCCGAGCCGCTGGCCGCCGTGCTGCGCGGCGCGGCGAACGCCCTGGCGCCCGGCGGCACGCTGGTCGTCGTCGGCCACGACCTCACCAACATCGCCGACGGCGTCGGCGGCCCGCAGGACCCCGCGATCCTCTACACCCCCGACCGCGTGGTCGGTGCGCTGGAGCTCGTCGGCGACCTGAAGATCACCCGCGCCGAGCGCGTCCACCGGCAGACCGACCGCGCCCCGCAGCCGGCGATCGACACGCTGGTAGTGGCCCAGGCGGCAGAGTCGCGGGCCTCGGCGGGCGACAGCTAGTCCTCCACAACGCACAGCAGTGCGGCCGGCGCGGCGTCGGGTCCACCATCCGCAACCGCACCGACCGCACTGCCGGCTTGAAGGGCGCCACGCCGCCCCGGAACCGGGCGGACCGCGCCGTGTGCCCCCGCACACCAGGCACCGCCGCCTCGGGTTCCCATTTCAACACATTGACTACGGCACACTGCGGACGAGCGGCAGCGGCCGCGTGTCGACGAGCGCCGCCGTCCACGCGCCGCCCCCGTTTCCGCCCCATCGCAACCTCCCGCACGCGCCGTCTCGTCCTCCAGGAAACGGGGGCGGCACCGGCCGAGTCCACGCATTCGAACGGGTTCGAAGATGATCAGGATCCAGTTGGGCTCGGACGGCCTGGCCCGCTCGCGGTTCGCGCTGTCGCCGGTCGCCGGTCGCCGGTCGCCGAAACCATCAATATGCTGATAGCGGCGACGGCCGGCACCCTCCCGCCGGCGCTGCGCGCGCCGCTGCGCCAGACGTTCGCCACCCGCCGCCTGGACCTGCTGGCGGCGCTGGTCCGCGTGGACCGCGACGCCGGCCACTACATCCCCGACTTCCTCACGCCCCTGCCGCCCGGCTTCGAGAGCCGGACGGCCGAGGAGCTCCACGCCGTCGCCACCACGCCGACCTGGCGCATCGCCGGCGAGCTGAACGTCGCGGCCTGCGGCGAGCTGGCCAACACGGTGGGCCGCACGCTGCCCCGCGGCCTCATCGAGACCGACGAACAGCAGACGGCCGAGCGGCTGGCCACCGAGCTGGAGCAGGTCTGGCTGCACGTGCTGGCGCCGCGGTGGCCGCGCATCAGGGCCCGGTTGGAGGCCGACGTCGCCGACCGGCTCCAGACGGTCGGGAGACAGGGCTTCGCGGCGGCGATCGAATCGCTCGACCCGCGCATCGACTGGCACGACGGCGCGGTGCGGCTGCACGGCCGGTTCGAGGTCGAGGTCCGCGAGGCCGCCGTGACGTTCCTGCCCAGCGTGTTCATCACCGGCGCGGCGACGGTCATCGATCCGGTGCCGCAGCGGGCCGTCCCCGGCTACGACCCCGAGCAGCCGGGCCCGTGGCCGTATCCGCAGCGCCGCCCGCCGATGTTCGTCTACCCGGTGGCGCCCCGCAAGCCCGGCACGCCGGCTCAGGCGGCGCGCGAGGCCGAGCTCATCGGCCGGACCCGCGCCCGGATCCTGGCCGCCGTGGCGGACCCGGCGACGACCGGCGAGGTGGCGGGCCGACTCCGGCCGAGCCCGTCAACCGTGTCGTACCATGTGCAGATTCTGCACCGGGCCGGGTTGGTGCGGCGGACGCGGGACGTTCGCAGGGTCCTGTATCAGTCGACACGTGGTGCCGGATAACCGCCGAGGAGGACGGCAAACGCGGCGCTGGTGAGGGCAGGTGGAAACGCCGGCCGGCGCCGGCACCCCGCCACTCCCCCGATCAGTCAGCAGGCCCCGGCCGCAGCTCGTAGATCGGGTTGTACACCGAGCGCTGCCCGCCGGTCGTCGTGATCCGGCCGCGCACCATGATCCGCCGCCCGGGCGCGATCCCCGGTATCTGGCGGCGTCCCAGCCAGCTGACCGTCACCGAGCCGGTGCCGTCCCACAGGTCGGCCTCCAGCACCGGCACACCCGCGCGCGGCCGCAGCCGCACCGTGCGCAGCGTGCCGGCCAGGACCACCGGTTCGCGGTCCGGGCAGTCGGCGATGGCCGTCGCGCCGCAGGGGACCACCTCCTGCGACAGTTCGGCGGCCTCCAGTTCCTCGTTCTCCAGCGTCAGGTTCTGCAGGCGGGTCCTCTGGCGCGGCGGTTTGGGCTCGGTCATGGTGCTCCCCTGATACGCGCTCTGCGCCTTCGCCGCCTCGATGCGGGCCGTCGCCGACTGGAGCTGGTACGGCACCGCCGCGACCACGACCCGGCGCTGGAACAGCAGCCGGCTCTTCAGGCGCAGCGCGGATTGGTTGTGCAGTACCTGCTCCCACCAGTGGCCGAGCACGTACTGCGGGATGTAGACGGTCACCACGTCGTCGGGGTTCTCGGTGCGGACCCGTTTGACGTACTCGATGATCGGGCGGGTGATCTCCCGGTAGGGCGAGGCGATCACGGTCAGCGGGACCGGGATCGAGCGCCGCTCCCACTCCGCCTTGAGGGCCTCGACTTCGGCGTCGTCCAGGTTCACCGTGACCGCTTCCAGGCTGCTGGGGCGGGTGGCGCTGGCGTAGCCGATCGCGCGCAGGGTCGGCAGGTGCAGCTTGGAGACCAGGACGATGGCGTGGTTGTTGGCGGGCAGGCTGAACACGGCGTCGTCCGACGGCGTCAGCTCGCGGGCCACCGCGGCGTAGTGGCGGTTGATGGCGCGCATCACCAGCCAGATGATCGGCATCGCCAGCACCACGATCCAGGCGCCCTTGGCGAACTTCGTCACCAGCACGATCACCAGCACCGCGGCGGTCACGCCGGCGCCGACGGCGTTGATGACCCGCGACTGCATCATCCGGCGGCGCTCCACCGGGTCGGCGGTGTCCCGCAGCAGCCGGTTCCAGTGCCGGATCATGCCGGTCTGCGAACAGACGAAGGACACGAACACCCCGACGATGTACAGCTGGATCAGCCGGGTCGGCGAGGCGTTGAACGCCACCACCAGCAAGGTGGCGAAGCCGGCCAGCAGCAGGATGCCGTTGGAGAAGGCGAGCCGGTCGCCACGGGTGTGCAGCTGGCGCGGCAGGTAGCCGTCCTTGGCCAGGATCGAGCCGAGGACCGGGAAGCCGTTGAAGGCGGTGTTCGCGGCCAGCACCAGGATCAGTGCCGTGACGAACTGCAGGATGAAGAAGAACGGCGAGGATCCGCCGAACACCGACCGCGCCACCTGGGCGATGACCGTGCGCGGCTGCTGCCCGGCCGGCAGGCCGGACAGGTTCGCCGCGTCCGCCGCGTGGACGTGGCCGGCCAGCGCCAGCGCGGTGACGCCGGCGAACATCGCGACCGCGATGCCGCCGAGCAGCGCCAGGGTCGTCGCGGCGTTCTTGCTCTTCGGCGGCTTGAACGCCGGGACGCCGTTGCTGATCGCCTCGACGCCGGTCAGCGCGGTGCAGCCGGAGGCGAAGGCGCGCAGCAGCAGGAAGACCAGCAGGACGCCGTTGTAGTGCCCGGCGTTGGTGATCGTGTAGTGCTCGCTCTCGGCGTGCAGGCCGTGACCGGAGACCACGCGGATCAGCCCGGTCACGATCATCACGCCGACCGCGGCGACGAAGCAGTACGTGGGGATGGCGAACGCCGTGCCCGACTCGCGGACGCCGCGCAGGTTCAGCAGCGTGATCACGGCGATCACGACCACCGCGATCAGCACCACGTGCGAGTTCAGCGCCGGGAAGGCCGAGGCCAGGTTCGCGACACCGGAGGACACCGACACCGCGACGGTGAGGATGTAGTCGACCATCAGGGCACTGGCGACGGTGAGCCCGACCTTCGGGCCCAGGTTCGTCGTGGCGACCTCGTAGTCGCCGCCGCCGGAGGGGTAGGCGTGCACGTTCTGCCGGTAGGAGGCGACCACGACGAGCATCAGCAGCCCGACGGCCGCCGCGATCCACCACGTGAAGTGCAGCAGCGCCAGCCCCCCGGCGGAGAGCACCAGCAGGATCTCCTCGGTGGCGTAGGCGACCGACGACAGCGCGTCGGAGGCGAACACCGGCAGCGCGATCTTCTTCGGCAGCAAGGTCTCGCCGAGCATCTCGCTATGCATCGGCCGGCCGACCATGACCCGTTTTGCGATCCCCAGAGCACTTGGCACGATCGCGAGCCTACGGCCGGGCCACCCGGAAATCACTAGCGTTCGGCGGATTATTTCTCACGTGCTGCTCACGCCGCACATGCCGGCTACCACGCCTCACTCACGAGTTTCCAACGGTTGGAAGCGATAGCCCATCCCCGGCTCGGTCAGCAGCTGCCGCGGGCTGGAGGGCTCGGGTTCCAGCTTCTGCCGCAGCCGCGCGAGGTAGAACCGCAGGTAGCTGCTCTCCGGCTCGTGCTCGGTCCCCCACACGTGGGCCAGCAGCTGCTTGCTGGAGACCAGGCGGCCGGAATGGCGCAGCAGCGTTTCCAACACCGCCCACTCGGTGCGGGTCAGGCGCACCGACTCCGGCACGTCCGAGGGCGCTCCGGGGGCGCGCGTCACCGTGCGCGCCGCGAGGTCCACGAGGTGGTGGCCGACGGGGATCACCGGCCCGGTCGTGTTCTCCGGCTCCGAGCGCCGCAGCAGGGACCGCACGCGCGCGGCCAGCTCGTCCATGTCGAAGGGCTTGGTGACGAAGTCGTCGGCGCCGGCGTCCAGCGCCTCCACCTTGTCCCAGGACTCGGTGCGGCCGGAGAGCACCAGGATCGGCACCGTGGTCCAGCCGCGCAGGCCGTTGATGACCCGGACGCCGTCCATGTCCGGCAGGCCCAGGTCCAGGACCACCAGGTCCGGGGGCCGGCGGGCGGCGGCGGCCAGGCCCGCGGTGCCGTCGGCGGCGACCGTCACGTCGTAGCCGCGCGCCGAGAGGTTGATGCGCACGGCCAGCAGCAGCTGGGCCTCGTCGTCCACGACCAGCAGGCGCTTCACCGGACAGACTCCTTCACCGGACAGCCTCCTTCGCCGGGCCGGCCGCCTCACGGGCCGGCACCGCAACCACCATCGTCAGCCCGCCGCCGGGGGTGGCCTCGGGGCGCAGCTCCCCGCCCATCGCCTCGACCAGCCCGCGGGCCAGGGCCAGGCCGAGGCCGACGCCGGCGGTGTTGTCGTGGTCGCCGAGCCGTTGGAAGGGACGGAAGACCCGTTCGTGGTCGGCGGCCGGGATGCCGGGGCCGTGGTCGATCACGCGGATCTCCACTTTGTCGCCGTGCGCGCGGTCCGGATCACCGGTACCGCTCGCGTCACGGGGAAGGGTCATGCTGGGAACGGTCGTGCTGGTCCCGCCGTGCACCCCGTGCACGCCATGCACCCCGCGCGCCGTCAGCTCGATGCGCGAGGCGGTGTGCTTGGCCGCGTTGCCGATCAGGTTGGCGACCACGCGCTCCAACAGCGCGCCGTCGGCCAGCGCCGGCGGTACGCCGCCGGGGCTCGCGGCGTACGTGACCCGGCCGGCGGCGGCCGGCACGTCGTCCAGGGCGCGCGGGATCACCTCGTCGACCGAGACCGCCTCCAGCCGCGGCTTCAGCGCGCCGGACTGCAACCGCGACATGTCCAGCAGATCCTCCACCAGCCGCGAAAGCCGGCCCAGCGAGGTGTGCGCGGCGCCGAGCAGCTCGCCGCGCTCGTCCTCGGTCAGGGCGAAGCGCGGGTCGCGCAGCGTGTCCACGGAGGCCAGGGCGGCCGCCAGCGGGGCCCGCAGATCGTGCGAGACCGCGTTGAGCAGCGCGGTGCGCATCCGGTCGGCCGCCTCCAGCTGCGCGGCCTCGGCGGCGGCGCGGGTGGCGCGGCGGAACTGTTTGCCGGAGTACTCGACCACCGAGGCCACCGTCACCGCGACGATGACGAAGGCCAGGAACGCGATCACGTCGTTGGCCACCGCGATGCGGAAGGTGTGGATCGGCGAGATGAAGTAGTAGTCGAGCAGCATCGCGGCCCACACCGCGGCCACCAGCGCCGGCACCATCCCGCACACCCGCGCGATCGCGACCAGGGCGACCAGGTAGATGAGGACCTGGCTGCTCAGGTTCAGGCGCTCGTTGAAGGTCGTCAGCACGGCCGTCAGCAGCGGGGGCACGACGAGCGCCGCGGCCAGCCCGCGCCACCGGCGTCCGAAGTCCGGCATGGTCCTCCCTGGCTCCTCGCCTCGCCGCTGCGCCCCGGGCCGACGTGCCCGGGGATATCGTGAGCAGCATATTGCGAGCGCGGTATCACGCGCGATCATGTGCTTCTGGCGTGAAGCGGGGGGATCATGGGACGCGGTGCGGCGATATCGGTCACGATCAACCGGATCCAGTCCGCCACCGTATCCGCAGGGCAATCCCGCGAGCGCGCGAACCCCCGGTCGGGGCCTCAGAGTCGGTCAGCCGGTCCCACGCGCATCAGGGTGCCATCGGGGTCGGCGACGGCGAAGACCGTCGGCCCGAACACCGCCGGGACCGGCACGTCCGGGCACTCCACCCCGTCGTGGGACCACTTCTCCCGCAGTTCCTCGGGCTCCTCGACCCGCAGGTACCAGCCGGAGGGGTTCTCGGCGGGGTCGGTGTCGGGGGCCGGGTAGAAGTGGACCTCCGCGTCGTCGTAGCGCAGGCGCAGGTACTCGTCGGCGGCGTCCACGACGGTGAAGCCCAGGAAGCAGTAGAACGCGCGGGTCCGTTCGAGGTCGGCGCTGGGCAGGATCGGGACGCTTGTCGCCACGTATTCCAGCGAAGTCCCTGTTCGGCGCGGTGACCATGGCTTCTCACGGAGCTCTCACGCTCAGCTGCCGCATCCTCACATTGCGCCAATGTCCAGTCCGTCGGGCGTTCGCCGTAACCTGCGTCCATGAGCAAAGGCGCGTCCATGAGCATCCGCGCAGTGCGTCCGACCACCGGCGTCACCGCTGCCACGCTCCGGGAGATGAACATCCGGACCGTGTGGTCGGTGATCGAGGGCGGCCACCCGATCTCCCGCGCCGAGATAGCCCGGCTCACCGGGATCTCCAAGCCGACGGTGTCGGTGCTGCTGGAGGAACTGCTGGCCACCGGCCTGGTGACGCAGTCCCCGGACTCGGCGCGCGACCCCTCGCACGGCGCGGTGTTCTTCGGCCCCAAGCCCGACGGCGTGCACGCGCTGGCCCTGGACCTCGGCGCGCACCGGCTGCGCGGCGTGCTGGCCGGGCCCGGCGCGGCGATCGCGGCCCGGCAGGACGTGGACGTGCACGGCCTGGACGCCCCGCGCATGGTCGCGGCGGCGGCGCGGCTGGCCGGCGAGCTGGTCGAGGCGGCCGGGGTGGACGCCGCGACGGTCCGGCACGCGGTGGCCGGCGTGCCGGGTGTCGTGGACCGGCACACCGGCCGGGTCTGGCAGGCGCTGAACATCCCCGCCCTCAACGGTTTCGCGATCGCCACCGAACTGGAGGCGGCGCTGGGCTTCCCCTTCACCGTCGAGAACGACATCGACCTCGCGGCCCTCGGCGAGAACACCCACGGCACCGGCGCCGCCGCCGAGAGCTTCGCCTTCCTGTCGGTGGGCACCGGGGTCGGCGCGGGCCTGGTCCTGCACGGCCACCTGCACCGCGGCCACTCCGGCGCGGCCGGCGAACTGGACAGCGCCTTCGACGCCGCGGCGTTCGCCGCGAACGATCCCTGCGCCGCGTCGATCGTCGAGTTCGCAGCGCCGTTCGCGGCCGAGCTCACGGCCGGCGGCGCGCCGCTGACCACCGAGCTGATCTTCGACCGCGCCCGGGCCGGGCACGCGCGGGCCATCGAGGTCGTCGAGGAGGTGGCCCGGCGCATCAGCGCCTATATAGGGGTGCTCGCTGCCGTCGCGGATGTGGAGCTGGTCATTCTCGGCGGCGGGATCGGGCTGAACGGCGACCTCTTATTGGAGCGCGTCGCACATCGCCTGCAGGAGCGGCTGCCGTATCCGCCGCGGCTGGAGGTGTCGGCGCTCGGGGACAGCGCGGTGCTGACCGGGGCGGCGGCCGTGGCCGCGTCCGTGGCGGTCGAGCAGGTGATCCGGGAGCGGACCGGCTGAGTGCCGTACCGGGTGTCCGGCTACCGCTTCCCCTCCTCGCCGAACATCGCGAAGCCGATCGCCGCCAGCGTCACGAAGATCAGCCCCGCCACTCCGACGGTCCGCCACGGACCGGAGCCGAGGACGACCATCAGCACCTGCGTCGCCGCCACCATCGCGCCGGCCGCCCACGGCAGCCATCCGTACCCGGCCAGGCGGGCACGCGAGGGTGCGGCGGCGGGGTCTGGCCCGCCGCCGGCCTCGTCGGGTCCGGGGACCGGGTGGTCCGTACTGCTCACTCCACTGAAGGACCCGGGCCGACGGGGCCGGGGCGCGGCGACAACTGGTTGAGCTGCCGATCCTAGCCGTCGGTGACGGCGAAGGGCGGATCCGTCACCCCTTCGCCGCGCCGGCGAACCGGAACGCGCCTCCCATCGCCCGCGAGACGATCAGGTACAGCACCACGACGGGCATCGAGTACAGCACCGAGTACGCCGCCAGCTGGCCGTAGGCCACCGCCCCGTACTGCCCGAAGAAGGTGAACACGGTCACCGAGGCGGGCAGCTTCTCAGGGCTCTGCAGCAGGATGAAGGGCACGAAGAAGTTGCCCCAGGCCTGGATGAAGGTGAAGATCAGCACCACCGACATGCCCGGCGCGATCAGCGGCACCACGATGTGCCGCAGCGCGACCATGGGCGTCGCGCCGTCCACCCACGAGGCCTCTTCCAAACTGATCGGGACGTTGTCGATGAAGCCCTTGATCAGCCAGATCGCGAACGGCAGCGAGGTGGTCGCCAGGAAGACGGCCGTGGCCGGCATCGAGTCGATCAGCTGCAGCCGCACGAACAGGCCGTAGACCGGGACCATGATCGCGGTGATCGGCAGGCCGGTCGCGAACAGCACGGTGTACAGGAACGGCTTGCGGAAGCGCGTCTGGTACCGGGACAACGGGTACGCCGCCAGGGTCGCGATCACCACCGTGATCAGCGCCGAGCCGCCGCACAGCAGCAGCCCGTTCCACAGCGGCCGCCACAACATGTCGGTGTTCGTCACGGCGCTGAAGTTGTCGAAGCTGAAATGGTCCGGCAGCTTCACCGAGGTCTGCGCCGCGGTGTCGAAGCACGACAGCACCAGCCACACCAGCGGCGCCAGGAACGCCACCGCGACGAGCACCAGGATGCCCGCGGCGACCAGGCCGGCCGCGCGCCGGCGCGGCGTGTCGATCCCCATCGCCGCCATCTCAAGCCTCCGGTTTCAACACGCGCACGTACACGAACGAGAACACCGCGCCGATCGCCAGCAGCAGCAACGAGATCGCGGTGCCGTAGCCGACCTCGGAGAACTTGAAGGCCTGCTGGTACATCAGCACCGGCAGCGTCGAGCTGGCGAAGCCGGGGCCGCCGGCGGTCATCACGTAGATCAGCGTGAACACCGACAGCGTCTGCAGCGTGATCAGCATCAGGTTGGTCACGATCGAGGGCCGGATCAGCGGCAGGATCACCGACCACAGCCGGCGCACGCCGGTCGCGCCGTCCAGCTCGGCGGCCTCCTGGACGTCGGCGGGCACGTCGTCCAGCGCCGCGTTGTACACGAGCATCGAGAACGCGGTGCCGCGCCAGGTGTTCGCGATGATCACGGCGAGCATCGGGCTGCTGTAGAGCCAGTCCTGCCCGCCGAGCCCGAAGGCCTTCAGCACCTGGTTCAACGTCCCGTCCGGCCCGAGGAACGCGTACCAGATGAACGCGCTGACCACCTCCGGCAGCACCCAGGCCGACACCACGATCGCCCCGACCGTCCCGCGCAGCCAGCGGTTCCGGCCGCGCATCAGCAGCGCGATCGCCAGGCCCAGCAGGTTCTGGCCGATCACCGCCGAGCCCAGCACGAACACCACGGTGAGCCAGATCCCGTTGGTGACGTTGGGGTCGGAGAACAGCCGCCGGAAGTTGTCCAGCCCGACCCACTGCGGGTTCTGCGCGCCGTCGCCGGTCAGCGCGGCGTTCGTGAACGAGCTGTAGATGCTCCACAGGACCGGGCCGAGGAAGAACAGGAAGAGCATGATCAGGGCCGGCGCCAGCGGCAGCTGCCGGGTGGCCCGGACCGCTCGGGCCGCCCTGTCCCCACGGCCGCGGCCGCGGCGGGGGGAGTCCATCCGCCCCGCCGCGACTGCCAAGTCCTCGCCGGCGATTGACGTGCGGAAGCCCATCAGCTGGAGCCCGCCGCCACGTTGCTGGAGCCGACGATGCCCTTCAGCGTGCTGGTGTAGGCCTTCATGGCGTCCGCCGGCGACGACTGTCCGGTGATCACCGCCTCCATCGCCACCTGGATCGCGTCGGACACCTTCGGGTAGTCGGGGTAGGCCGGGCGGTAGTTGGTGACCGGGACCAGGCCGGTGAAGAAGGCCGTGGTGGGGTTCGAGTTCTGGTACGCCGGATCGGCGGCGACGTCGTCGCGCACCGCGATCTGGCCGTCGGCGTCGTCGTAGGACGCGGAGTTGTCCTTGTTCAGCGCCAGCTCGACGAACTGCGCGGCCAGGTCCTTGTTCTTGGACTTCGCGGTCACCGACAGCGTCCAGCCGCCGGACATGCTGGTCGTGCCCTTGCCGCCGCCGTCCTGGGTCGGCATCGCGGCCTCGCCGAGCGCGCTGGACCACTCGGGCCAGGGCTTGGCGCCGGTCGCGGTCCAGGTGCTGGTGACCCAGGAGCCGTCCAGGTCGATGGCGAGTTTGTCCTGCGGCAGCAGCTGCCCGCCGACCACGTTTCCGACGTTCGGGTCCAGCTCCTGCTGCGGCGGGAGGGTCAGGCCGCCGCTGTAGGCGTCCTTGAGGAACTGCAGCGAGTCGGAGAAGCCCTTGCTGGGGGCGATCCACTTCTTGCTGGAGCTGTCGTAGAGCGTGTCCTGGGTGCCGTACAGCAGCATCTCGAAGCCCTGCATGGTGCTGCCCTCGCCGTCGGGCTTGCCGGCGTAGACGTTGAGCGGGGTCACGCCCGGATCGGCCGCCTTGATCGCTTTAGCCGCCGCCAGGACGTCGGCCCAGGACTTCGGCTGCCACGGCACCGTGATCCCGGCCTTGGTCAGCAGCGCCTTGTTGTAGTAGAGCGCCCGGGTGTCGGTCCCCATCGGGACGCCGTAGGTCCTGCCGTCCAGGCCGCGCGCCGCGGCCTTGGCGGTGTCCGGGAACTGGGACCAGTCGCTCCAGGCCGACAGGTACGCGTCCAGCGGCGTCAGGTAGCCGGCCTGGATGTCGGAGTTGATCAGGAAGGTGTCCTCGTACACCACGTCGGGCGCCGTGGAACCGGAGCCCATCATCAGGTCGATCTTGGTGTAGTAGTCGTTCTCGGCCACGTTGATCGGGTCCAGTTTGACCGTGACCCCGGGATGCGCCGCCTCGAACTGCTCCTTCACCTTCTGCATGTGCGCGTCGACGTGGATCTCGTTGCCGAACTTCTGATAGGCGACCTTGAGCGTTTTACCGCCGCTGCCGCCACTGGAGGAGGACGACGAGCAGGCGGTCAGGGCGAGCGCGGCGGCCGCGCCGGCGCACGCGATACGTATACCCGTGGACAACATCCTGACTCCTTCGCGACAGAGTCTCCGCCGCGTGGGCGCGCGGTGGAGGGGGAGGAGGGAGAGGCGCCGTGCTTTGAGAAAACGTTATTTTCGCGTTAATCTAGGCGCGTGGTCCGGGGCATCGTCAAGCCCTGCGAATGTCTCGATCAGGTCACGGCGGTCCGTGGAGCGGATATTCCATGACGAAGGCTTCAGGGCGCCGGTCCAGACGCCCGACAATGGTGGACGTCGCCCGCGAGGCCGGCGTCGCGGTGAGCACCGTCTCCCGCGTGGTCAACCAGGACCCGACGGTCGGCCCGGAGTTCGCCCGCCGGGTGCAGACGGCCATCGACACCCTGGGCTACCGCCCCGACGAGCAGGCGCAGCAACTGCGCCGCGGCACGAGCCGCACCATCGGCGTGGCGGCCCGCGAGATGTCGGCCCGCAACCCGCTGCTGGCCGAGTTCGAGCGCGGCGCGTACGCCGCTGGCCTGACCGTCTTCGCCGCGTCCACCGCGGACGACGTCGAGCGCGAGCGCACGGTGGTGCTGTCGATGGCCCGGCGCGGCTTCGACGGCGTGGTGGTCGAACCGATCGGCCCGGACCACTCCTACCTCGCCCCGGAGATCGCGACCGGCCTGGCGGTGGTGGCGGTGGACCGCCCGGTCGCCGGCCCCGAGACCGACGCGGTTTTAGCCGACAACACCGCCGGCATCCGCATGGCCTACCGCCAACTCACCGCCCACGGCCACACCCGGATCGCGTACATCGGCGACCACGAGCGCATCTTCACCGGCCGGGAACGCGCAGCGGCGTTCCGCGCCTGCCTGAGCGCCGACGGCCGCGCGGTGACCGGGCTGGTCCACACCGGCGAGACCGTGCAGAGCCGCATCAGCGCGGCGATGCGCGCCGTCCTGTCGGCGGACCCCCCGGTCACCGCACTGGTCACCGGCAACGTCACGACGACCCTCGGAGTCCTGACCCACCTGGCCGCCGAGGTCCCGCCCGAACACCGCCCGGCCCTGGTCGGCTTCGACGACTTCCCGCTGGCCGGCCTGCTCGACCCGCCGGTGACGGTGATCTCCCAGGACAGCATGGCCATGGCGCACGCCGCCCTGCACCTGATGACCGCCCGCCTGGCGGAACCGGAACGAGCCCCCGAGACGATCACGGTGCCGGTGACCCTGACAGCCCGCGGATCGGGAGAACGACCGCCCCGGCCACCCGGGCCGCCCGGGCCGCCCCACTAAACGGAGCCACAGTGCCGTTAAAATACCCCCGATGACCACCGAACCCCCACCCCCCGGCACCCTCCGCCCCGGCGGCCGCACCGCCCGCACCCGCACCGCGGCCCTGCACGCCGCCGAGGACGCCCTCATCGAGCACGGCTTCGACGCCCTGGACCTGGCCGACATCGCCCGCCGCGCGGACATCGGCAAGACCACCGTCTACCGCCGCTGGGGCACCCCCGCCGCCCTGGTCGCGGACCTCCTCATCGACATGGCGGAACAATCCCTGCCCCGCACCGAGACCGGCACCCTCGACGGAGACCTCCGCGCCAACGCAGCCCTGGTCCACAAGACCCTGACCGAACCCCGCTCCAGCGCTCTGTTCAAGGCGGTGATCACGGCAGCGGCCGGCGACCCGGCCACCGCCGCCGCCCTGCACAGGTTCTACGCGACACGGATCGCGGAGTGGGCGCCGTGCGTCGAGCAGGCAGCCGCCCGCGGCGAGGTCCCGCAGGACACTGACGCGGCGGAGGTGATCCGCGCGGTCTCGGCGCCGCTGTACTACCGCTTCCTGGTCAGCGGCGACGCGCTGGACGCGGCGAGCGCCGAGCGGGCCGCGGCGGCTGCGGCGGCGGCTGCGCGGGCGGGGGCTTTTGTGGTGCGGGGCGGGGGTAGCGGCGGGGGTGGCGGCCGGGGAGGGTCCGGCTGATCATTCGGCCTGCCTGCCTCGCGCGACAGCCAGCCTCAGCGCTCGCCGCCGCCGATCGGAACCGAGCCAGCGCCGCCAGCCAGATCGGCCAGCCGCCAGCCACCAGCCACCAGCTTCAGCCTGCGTTACTGCTAGCCGGCGCAGATCGGAACCCTGCCTCGCCGACTTTCGGCCACCCTCACCGCTCCCCGTCCTCGCCATCCCCCTGCGCCAGCGAAGCGACCTGCCCCCGATCCACCTCGAACGCCAGGCTCAGCTCCGCCACATGCCGCGGGTCCGAAAGCGTCCGGCCGGTCCGCTCCTCCAGCCGCCGCAGTCGGTACCGCACCGTGTTCGGGTGCACGTACAGCCGCCGCGCGGCCTCGTCGGCGGAGCCGCCGTGGTCCAGCCAGGCGCCGAAGGTGTCCAACAGGATGGCGCGGTCCTCCGCCGTCATGCCCTCCAGGCCGGACAGGATCCCGCGCGACAGCCGCGCCATCACGTCCGGTGCGCTCGCCGCCGCCACTGACAGGGAGTCGCGGCCGAAGACCACCACCTTGCCGGGGCTGGCCGCGCCGCGCAGGGCGATGCGGGCCAGGCGCAGGGCCTGGGAGGTGCCGGTGAGGTCGTCGAACAGGGGGCTGATGCCGACGCGGCCCACGCTGTCGGCGGCCAGGGCGTCGATGAGGACGTCCAGTTGGTCGGCGGGGTGCGGGAGGCTGGCCAGGCCGATCTCGACGTCGTGCAGCAGCCGCCAAGCCGAGGTGATGCTGCGGCGTTGCAGTCCCTCCTCCATGCCGCGGGTCAGGCCGTGTTCGCCGACGCCGGCGACGCGGGCGGCGATCACCACGTACGGGCCCTGGTGCGGCAGCCGCAGCGCGTCGGCGGCCTCCCACACCTGGGCGTCGGACAGGTGCCCCTCCAGCAGGGCCTGGATCAGCGCCGAGCGGCGCTGCTCCTCGCTGCGGATCCGGGCCGCGAGTTCGGTGCGGTAGCTGTCCGACATCACGTCGGTGAAGCCCGACAGGCGGCGCCACAGGGCGGAGGCGGCGCGCAGGGCGACCCGCGGGGCGACCTCGTCGCGTTCGGCGGCCTCGGCCAGGTGCTCCCAGATGTACGCCAGCGAGATCTGATACGCCTCGAACACCGCCGACATCGGCACGCCCTCAGCGGCCCGGGCGCGGCCGGCGAGGTCGGCCGGGGCGTTGCCGTCCAGGGCCGGGTCCAGCAGCCCGTCGAAGATCACCCGGAAGTGTTCGACGACCGAGCGGTGCAGGTCGGCCGGGGACACCCGTTCGGCGTAGACCGGAACCAGGGCGGTGATCCGGGCGGCGACGCCCGCCGCGAACTCCTCGGTGCGCTCGAGCATCCGGTTGGCCAGCGCTTCGGCCCCGGCGTCAACCTGGTCGTCGTCCGCCATAGCTACGCATCGTAGCGATCCGGGTATCTCCCGGAATGGGTTTTCCCAGTTCCGGGAGTTCCCACTTCGATCACCGCGCTCCGGGGTCGGCGTCGATCAGCCACCGCGTCGCGGCCCGCGGCCGCAGATACAGCACCCAGTACAGCGCAGCCACGGCGGTCGCGCCGAGCGTCCAGTAAAGATCCGAGGGCTGGGTGCGCCAGAGTTCGAACAGCACGCCGGCCAGGCTGCCCACGACCAGGATCGGCACCGCCGGCCACAACGGCATCCGCCACGCGCTCTTCGCCTTGTGCGCCCCGCGCCGTCCGACCAGCGCGGCGACCGCGACGATCAGGTACAGCCCGGTCACCGCGACGCCGGTGATCCCGTTGAGCGTGTCGACCGGTGCGAAGCACAGCGCCGTACCGGGCGCGCCGACCGCCAGCGTGGCGACCCACGGCGCCCCGAAGCGCCCGGACACCGTGCCGAGCGCCCGGTTCACCGGCTCCGGCCACGCCTTGTCCCGCGCCGAGGCGAACAGGATCCGCGAGTTCTGGATCACCATCACGATCGCGGCGTTCACGATGGCCGCGGCGATGCACAGCGCGACGAAGGCGCCGACCGCCGAATCGCTCCAGCCCTTGACCATCCCGATCAGGTCGAAGTTGTCGCCGGTCAGCGCACTGGCACCGCTGGCGCCCAAGGTGATGGCCACCGTCGGCACCACGACCACGACCGCACCGAGCCCGAGCGTCCACAGCACCGCGCGCGAGACGTTGCGCCGCGGCTCCTGGATCTCCTCCGACAGGTAGACGGCGGTCGCGAAACCCTGCAGGGCGAACAAGGCGA
Source organism: Catenulispora sp. GP43 (assembly GCF_041260665.1). Classification (NCBI taxonomy): domain Bacteria; kingdom Bacillati; phylum Actinomycetota; class Actinomycetes; order Catenulisporales; family Catenulisporaceae; genus Catenulispora; species Catenulispora sp. GP43. Next base: position 171,658 of record NZ_JBGCCT010000015.1, read on the forward strand.
CGGCCAGACCGACCATCACGGTCGCGAACGGCAACGCCCCGGTGTGGTGCCCGTCGGAGACCACCGGATGGATCAGGACGCCGGCCCCCTGGTGCGTGTGCGCGAAACCGAGCACCGCCACCACCCCGGCCGCGATCACCTCCAGGACCAGGAACACGCCGGTGATCCAGGCGTTGGCACGCAGGTCGAAGACGCCCATGATGGTCGACGCCGCCATCACGAACGCCCCGGAGTACGCCCCGCTGACCGGCAGCGCCGGGATCGCGGCGTGCAGGTACTCACCGGTCCCGATCGCGATGATCGGCGGGATGATGAACGCCGCGACCCCGGCCAGGAAGAACGTCAGCCAGCCCGAGACCCGGCCCAGCAGCGACCCGACCATGGCGTACTCGCCGCCGGCCGAGGGGATCAGGGTGCCCAGTTCGGAGTAGCAGAAGGCGACGCCGACGCACAGCACCCCGGCGATCGCCAGCGTGAGCGCGGTCCCGGTGCCCTGCGTGGCGAACAGGCCCGGCACGATGACGAACAGCGAGCTCGCCGGGGTCAGGCAGGACAGGGTGAGCAGGACCGCGCCGACCAGGCCCAGCGAGCGGGCCAGTTCGGGCTTGCCGGCTGTGGCAGTGGCAGTGGCAGTGGCAGTGGCAGGAGTACTCGATGTCGCACTCTCGGAAGTCGAGGGCCGGGCCAGGATCTCGGTCATACTCGACTACCGCCTCCACACCGATCGGCCACGGGTCATGAGCGACCCGTGTGTTCGGGCTATGAAAAGTGATGGACGTAACGGGCGTCAAGGCTGGTCAGCCGCGGAATCCGCAGTAAAAGCGGACATAGCGAAGCCCACGCCGACGCTATTTGATCAAGAGCGGTCAGAGATCTTCTCCAACAGCGGCCACCGCCATCACATTCGCAGGCACACCGACCCCAGAGCCTTGGATCACCAGGCGACGGAAACACGCGCGCTCCACAGAAAATCGACGCCGCGCACCGGTACGGTGGTCCGTCATGGAGGGGTCCGAAGCATGGCCGCGCGTGACTCGGCGTCGTGAGACGAGCACCTTCAGTGCCCGATCACTGTTGATGACGCTCCTCGGCGAATACGTTCTCCCCCGCGAACGCCCACCATGGACCTCGACCATCGTGGAAGCACTCAGCGCGGACGGCGTCGAGGAGAAGGCCGCCCGCCAGGCACTCGCCCGCACCGCCGCGGAAGGCTGGATCGCCTCGGAACGCCTCGGCCGCCGCGTGCGCTGGACACTCACCCCCGAGGGGCGCCGGCTGCTGACCGAAGGCGCCGAGCGCATCTTCGGCTTCGGACGCACCACGCCCGCCTGGGACGGCCGCTGGCTCATGCTCCTGGTGACGGTCCCGGAGACCCGCCGCGATCTGCGCCAGCGCCTGCGCACCCGGCTCACCTGGGCCGGCTTCGGCACCCCCGACCCCGGCGTCTGGATCAACCCGGACCCGGCCCGCGAGGACGAGGCCCGGCAGGTCCTGCACGACCTGGACCTGGAGCAGGCCGCGATGTCGTTCACCGCGGCCCACGGCACCGTCGGCAGCCAGACCGCGATGGTCGCGCGCGCCTGGGACCTGCGCACCCTGGAAGCCGAATACGAAGCATTCGTCACGGCTTTCGGCGCCCTCGCCCCCGACACCGACACCAACACCGACGCGGCCGCCCTGCGCGCCCAGAGCCGCCTGGTCCACGAGTGGCGCCGCTTCCCGTTCCTCGACCCGCACCTGCCGCGCGAGCTGTTGCCCGCCGACTGGTCCGGCGTGAAAGCAGTCGAGGTCTTCCATGCGCGGCACGCCGAATGGAACGAGGCGGCGCAACGGGGATGGGACACCCTGGACGGCGAGTGAGGACGCCACCCCCGGTCACACCCGCCGATGATCGAACTCCGCCGCCACCCCCGAGCCGTATCGCGACAGCGCACCGTCCGGGCCCGAGGCGTTCGGCCGCACGAACACCCAGTTCTGCCATGCGGCCAGCCGGCCGAAGATCTTCGTCTCCATGGTCTCGGGCCCGGGGAAGCGGAGATTCGCCTCCATCCCGGTCAACGCGTCCGGCGACAGCGCGGCCCGTTCTTGCAGCGCAAGGCGGAGCTCGTCCTCGAAGTCCAGATCGTCGTGCGCGTAGGTCACCAGCCCCAGTTCCACCGCCACGTCGGCGTTCAGCCGTTCCCCCACGTACGCCGCGGCTTCCAGGCCGCCGTCGTGGCCCCAGAAGCGCATCGCCAGGCGGCTCAGCCCGTTCGCCGTCGGCCACGCGGCCAGGTTCGCGGCCGTCACCATCAGCACGGCGGGCTCGGCGTCCGGATCGATGTCCTCGAACACGCCGTCCAGCATGTACTGCCGGTCCGCGGCCAGCGCGGTCTCGAGCAGCAGGCCGGCGAAGCAGCTTCCCGGGTCGATCACCGCCACCAGGCTTCGGCTCGTCATGTCCAGCCGCTTCAACGTCCGCTTGCAGTAGTGCCGCACCTCGTTCACGAACCAGTCGTCGGCCAGGGTGGTCAGCTGCGCGTCGTACGCCGAGACCATGTCCACCGAGCCGCGGGTGCGCAGGACCCACGTCCCGATCTCCGGCTCGTTCGTACGCAGCCGCAGTATCGCGTCGTCGAGCGCGCGGGTCAGGGCCAGCGGCCAGTAATCAGCACCCTGAGTGTGGACGTCGGCGGGCGGCGCTTCGCCGGGTCCGAACAGGGTGAGGTCCGCACGCCGTGCGGCACGGTCGATCCGCACCGCCAGAAACGGATACGTCAGCGAGTCCTCGGTCACGACCCGCGCCAACGGCGTCAACGCGATGCCTTTCTCAGCCCCGGCGCCGATCCCCTCGGCCCGGCGTGACCGGCGCACCGCCTCCTCGGCCACGCGTGCGACGTCCGCCGTGAACCGCGCCGGCGCGGCGATCGTGTCGACCAGTCCCCAGTCCAGCGCGGTCGTCCCGCGGAAGCCCTCGGTCTTGGTGGCGAAGACGTCCGCGCGGTCGCGGCGCACGTGCCGCTTGTCCGTCAGCCTGGTCAGCCCGCCGGTGCCCGGCAGCACGCCCAGCAGCGCCACCTCGGGCAGCGACACGGTCGTGGAACCGTCGTCGACCAGCACGATGTGCTCGCACGCCAGCGCCAGCTCGTAGCCGCCGCCGGCCGCCGGGCCGTTCACCGCGGCGATCCAGGTCTGCCCGGAATGCGCGCTCGCGTCCTCGATCCCGCAGCGGGTCTCGTTGGTGAACTTGCAGAAGTTCACCTTCCACGCGTGCGAGGACTGAGCCAGCATCCTGATGTTCGCGCCGGCGCAGAACATCCTCTCCAAGCCGCCGGTGAGCACTACGGCGCGGACCTCCGGATGCTCGAAGCGCAGCCGCTGCACGGCGTCGTAGAGCTCGATGTCGACGCCGAGGTCGTAGGAGTTCAGCTTCAGCGCGTAGCCCGGCACCAGGCCGCCGTCCTCGGCGACGGCCAGCCGGAGCGTGGCGACCGCGCCGTCGATCTGCAGCGTCCAGTGCCGGTACCGGTCCGGCGCGGTGTCGAAGTCCACGCCGGTCATCCGATGCCCTCCTCGGCCAGGTGCACGTAGTCGAACTCGACCGGCTGCTCGTTGATGCCGGTGCGCGGCGGCGTGATCCAGGCCGCGAAGCGTCCCGGCTCGTACTCCGGCTGCATCAGCGAGGCCACCGCCGCGCGGTCCTCCGGCGTCGGCAGCCAGTCCTTCGACCGTGCGTCCCAGGTGGCGGCGTCGAGGACTTCGCCGTCCGGGCTGATGTGATGACCCGCGTAGGCGCCGACCTTGCGGTGGAATCCTTCGTGCGGCAGGGACAAGCGCCGCGGAAGCCCGGCCTCGGCGAGTACTTGGTTCCAGCGCTTCACCCCGCGTGCGCAGTCGGCGATGTACTCGTCGCGGAGGTCCAGATTCAGGGCGTTGAGCAATGGGACCGGCTTCGACGTCAGGCGGCCATCCTCGACCACTGTCATCGAGCGTTCGGCGCCGATCAGGACGTGGTCGTCGTCACGGCGTGCCTCCTGCCAGCGGCCTTTCACCCCGGCGCTGAAGTAGGTGCCGGCGTTCGTGGACTGCTCGGAGCCGAACAGGTCCAGCGACACCGATAGTTGAAAGTTCAGATAACGTTGGATGATCGGCAAGGGTATGGCGCCGTACGGGAGGACGTCCTCGGTGTCGTGCGCGGCCATCTGCTGCGCGGTCCGTTCCACCACCCGCTGCACGCCGGTCGTGCCGACGAACATGTGGTGCGCCTCTTCCTTGAGCATGAACTCGCAGGTGCGGGCCAGGGGGTCGAAGCCCGATTCCTTCAGGGTGCCGAGCTGGTACTTGCCGTCCCGGTCAGTGAAGTAGGTGAACATGAAGAACTGGAGCCAGTCGGTGGTCGCCTCGTTGAAGGCTCCGAGTATCCGGGGGCTGTCGTGGTCGCCGGAGTGCCTGAGCAGCAGCTGGTCGGCCTCTTCGCGGCCCTCGCGCCCGAAGAAGGCGTGCAGCAGGTAGACCATCGCCCACAGGTGCCGGCCTTCCTCGACGTTGACCTGGAAGAGGTTGCGCAGGTCGTACAGGCTCGGCGCGGTCCGGCCGAGGACCCGCTGCTGCTCGACCGAGGCCGGCTCGGTGTCGCCCTGGATGACGATCAGGCGCTGCAGGACGGCCCGGTGCTCGCCGGGGACCTGCTGCCACGCCGGTTCGCCCTTGTGGCGTCCGAAGCCGATGACCCGGTCCGGGTCACGTTCGGCCAGGAAGATGCCCCAGCGGTACTGCTCCATCGGGACGTGCGCGAAGTGGGCCCAGCCGTCCCGGCCGACAGCTGTGGCAGTGCGCAGATAGACGTCCTTCGTGGGCAGGGCCGGGCCGAGGTCGCGCCACCAGTCCAGGAACCGGGGCTGCCAGCCCTCCAAGGCGCGCTGCAGGCGCCGGTCGCCGGCCAGGCCGACGTTGTTGGGGATGCGTTCGCTGTAGTCGATCGGCACGGGCATGGGCCCTCCTTGCGCTGCGCGAAGCCGCCGGGCTCTTCGGCGGTGTGTCGGAGCCCTGCTAACGTTCTACACTTGCCGCGCGCGACTGCCAATACGCTGTCGAATATCATCGTCCACTACTATTCTCCAGATCTTTATGTTCGGGGGGACTGGGGCGGCTGCGATGACGATCGTTCAGAACACGGCCAAGATCCTGGTCGCCGGCGGGTTCGGCGTGGGCAAGACCACGCTGGTCGGCACGGTGTCCGAGATCGAGCCGCTGACCACCGAGGCCGAGATGACCTCGGTGGGGCGCGGCATCGACGACACGGTCGGCGTGCCCGCGAAGACCGCGACCACCGTCGCGTTCGACTTCGGGCGCCTCACCCTGGCCGAGGACCTGATCCTGTACCTGTTCGGCACCCCCGGCCAGGAACGCTTCTGGTTCCTGTGGGAGGAACTGGCCCGCGGCGCCATCGGCGCGGTGGTCCTGGCGGACGTGCGCCGCCTGGCCGACGCCTTCGCCGCCATCGACTTCTTCGAGCACCGCGGCCTGCCGCACGTGGTGGCGGTGAACCAGTTCGACGGCGCCCGCAGCTACAGCCAGGACGCCCTGCGCGAAGCCCTCGCCATCCCGGCCTCGACCCCGGTCCTGATCTGCGACGCCCGTGACCGCACCTCCACCGTCACCGTCCTGCTGGCCCTGGTCGAACACGCGGTGAAGTGGCACGCCGACGAGGCGTGAGCACCCGATCGCCCCGAACCTGTCGGACCCCGCGCCTACGATGGGCCCCGTGCAAGATCTGGTGACTGGCGAAGACGGCCTCCCCCGCTGCGGCTGGGCCGGCACGGGCGGCGACTACGCGGCGTACCACGACACGGAGTGGGGCCGCACCCTGCACGGCGACGACGCGATGTTCGAGCGCCTGAGCCTGGAGGGCTTCCAGGCCGGCCTGGCCTGGATCACGGTCCTGCGCAAACGCGAGGCCTTCCGCAAGGCGTTCCACGGCTTCAGCATCGACGCCGTGGCCGCTCTGACCGAGGCCGACGTCGAGCGCCTGCTGACCGACCCCGGCATCATCCGCAGCCGCGCCAAGATCGAGTCCGCGATCCACAACGCCCGCATCGTCCGCGACCTCCCCGAGGGCCTCGACGCCTACCTGTGGAGCTTCGCCCCGGCCACCCACCGCCGCCCGAAGTCCTTCACCGAGACCCCGACCGAGACCCCGGAGTCCAAGGCCATGGCCAAGGCCCTGAAGAAGACCGGCGTGAAGTTTGTCGGCCCCACCTCCGCCTACGCCCTGATGCAGGCCACCGGCATGGTCGACGACCACCTGAAGGGCTGTTTCCGCGCCGCGGGGTGAGGGCGCCGGGGCCGCGGATACGTGGTCAACAAGGCCCCGGAGATCTGCTAATGTTTCACCCGTCAACGCGACACCAGCAAGATCAAGCGCCGCTAGCTCAATAGGCAGAGCAGCGGACTCTTAATCCGCGGGTTCGGGGTTCAAGTCCCTGGCGGCGCACCCGTAGCAAGACCCCTGGCAGCTCAACTGGCCAGGGGTTTTCTGTGTTTCCTCCGACCTTGCCAGGCGCTTCGATGTCCGACACACTGGGAGCAGCGCTTCTGATTTCGAAGCGATCCGGGAACACAGGAGGTTCCATGGCCAAGGGCTACTGGGTCAGCGTCTACCGCACCATCTCAGACCCCGACAAACTGGCTGCCTACGACGAGCTGGCCCGTCCGGCCGTCCAAGCCGGAGGCGGACGAGTCCTCTCCCGTGGCGAACGCGTCGTCGGATACGACGCCGGCATCGCCGAGCGCACCATCCTGATCGAGTTCGACAGCTTTGAGCAGGCCGTCGCGGCACGTGAGAGCGAGGCCTACCAGAAGGCGCTGGTCGCTCTCGGAGACGGCGTCGAGCGCGACTTCCGCGTCATCGAAGGCCTCGACTGACCGGGGGCTCACCCCTGGTCGAACGCGATACCCCCCGGGCCGAACAGCTCCCCCGCCGAAGTGTTGTTCCCGGTCGTCGCGGCGCACGCCATCGCGGCGGCCGCGGCCTGCCCGGCCGTGCGGGGAGGCACGACGAGCAGGAGCCGCTGGTCCAGGATCCCCAGTCTGAGACTTATGGTCTCCGCGCTGGCGGTCAGCCCGCCGATCCTGACGATCTCCCCGTTCACCGTGATCGAGCGCGGCACGTCCGCCCAGCACGCGGTGTCGAGGGCGACCCGGCGGATCTGGCCCAGATGCGCGCCGAGCGCCGTGATCAGGTCCGGCAGCTCGGCCGCCAGGGCGTAGGACCGGGGCCACCAGGCGCCGTCGAAGAGCCCGGTTCCCGCCATCGTCGGTTCCAGGGCCAGACGCGGCAGACAGCCGGAGGCGAAGTGCCGGAGTTCTGGTTCTGGTTCTCGTTCATGGGTTGCGGGGATGAAGTGCTCCGACATACCGGAGGCCGCCCGTCTGATCCGATGAGAGATCGGTTGTGACCCCAGGCAGACACCGATTCGGATATCGGTGTACGGAAATAGCCTCGGCCACCCCCATGCTACGCCCGGTCGCCGCCTTACCGGGTGCGTTTTTTTCGTCCTCTTACCGCCAGAGTGAAGACCGCACGGGTCGGCGAGAGCTGAATCGCGCGTGGGAGGCGTACTGTTCGTCACAGCGGAACGGTTCGCTCAGCTGAGCTCAGAGCCGGCCGCGGCAAAGGAGGCTCCAAAATATGGGACGTAGCGGGATACGCGGGAGCAGAATAGGCGCAGGCCCCAGCGGCGAGAACGAACGCGGCGCGTCAGTCGCACAGGTCAGGGTGACCTTCTGGTGCGCGATCGGCCATTCGACCAGTCCGATCTTCGCGGCTTCAGCGGATACCCCCACGACTTGGGACTGCCGCGATTGTCACCGTCCCGCCGGCTTGGACCCCGACAGCCCTCCGGCTCTGGCGCCGGCGGTCCCGTTCAAATCCCACCTGGCCTACGTCCGCGACCGGCGCAGCGACGCCGATGCCGAGGCGATCCTCGCCGAGGCGCTCACCAAACTCCGTACCGCCGCCTGACGCAAAAGTGCGGCCCGACACCTGGAACAGGTGTCGGGCCGCACTTGAGAATCACCCGGAATCCCGGGAGATCCGTTCGGCTATCGGGCCGGAACGATGTTCACAGCCTGCGGGCCCTTCTGGCCCTGCGTGATCTCGAAGCTGACCCGCTGGCCCTCCTGGAGCTCGCGGTAGCCGTCGGCGGCGATGTTCGAGAAATGCGCGAAGACGTCGGGGCCGCCGCCGTCCTGCTCGATGAACCCGAAGCCCTTTTCCGCGTTGAACCACTTCACGGTACCGTCAGTCATGATTTCCTCCTCGGTGTGGGGAACGATGGGGTCTCCGCACCGCGCGGAGTCCCGGTCGCCGAAATGACCCCAACCGGATGACTCCGGAAAAACAAAAGGCGCCTGGGGCCGCAAAGCATCAGGCGCACACTAAGTTCATGGGTACCACTACTGCAACAAGATCACTGTAGCACGGATTCGAACGCCGCCAAAACGCGTCACGAATCCGGGCCGGTCGATCCGCCGTCGAGAAGTCCCTTCCCCTGCCTTCGGCCGTGCTGGAATGTCGAGATCAGCGCGAGGGTCGATTCCGCGCCCTGGTTCTCGTTGCGTCCGCCGTTCTCCAGGCCGTCGCAGCAGCCGCCGGTGGCCTGGTCCGCGAGCGGGACGCCCGAGTCGTTCATCCCCAGGAACCAGGCCATCGTGCTGGCCAGACCCGACTCCCAGCGGTCGGCACCGGTGACGGCGAACGCCCGGGCACACGCGTCGGCCAGCGCGGCGGCCTCGATCGGCTGCTGGTCGAAGCCCGGGCCGGTCCAGCCCCGGCCGCGGCCGCCGGCCGGGGTCGGGGACAGGTGCCCGTCCCGGGTCTGCTCGTCCAGCAGCCAGCCCAGCAAAGTCAGACCGTCGGCGAGCAGCCGCTCGTCCGCCAGGAGATGCCCGGCGGCGATGAGGACCTCGACGGGAGCGGCGTTCGCGTAGCTGAGCCACGGCTCGGGCCACGGCCACGCGGGGTCCGGCCGCGGCGCTCCGATGAGTCCGGCGGCGTCGGCGAGCAGGGCCCGCGCGGCTTCGTGCCCGGGATCGGCGGCCAGGATCTCCGCGGCGCCCAGCGCCGCGAAGGTGTTGCTGCGCGACCAGGGCGAGCGCAGCGCCGCACCGCCCTCGAACAACTCCAGGGCCGCACTGCGGATCCACGGCCGCGGGCCACGGCCCGCGGCGGTGCCCAGACCCCACAGCGCGCGTCCCCACCAGTCGCCCACGCCGGGTTCGTCGTGCCAGAGCCGGTCCAGGCCGAGCCGGTTGTGGAACGCGCCATCAGGGTCCTGAGCGTGAGCGATGAAGGCCAGGTAGGTCTCGGCCAGCGCGATCAGGCCGGCGTCCGGTTCGGGTTCGCGGCAGATGACGAGCAGGCCGCGGGCGACGTCGTCGAGACAGTACCCGTGCTCCCGGCGCGGCACGGTGCCGCGGGCGTGCTCGAACAGGCCGGTGTCGTCGCTGAGCCGGTGGAGGTGGGCGAAGGAGACTCCGGGCCTCATGCCGTGGCCGTGGCCGGGGCTGTAGCTGTGGCAGTGGTCGTAGCCGTAGCCGTAGCCGGGGCCGTGACCGGGGCATCGAGCAGCGACTCGGCCAGGGCCCGGTACGCGTCCGCGACGGAGGACCAGGCCAGGTCGGGCGCGATCCGGCCGCAGGCCTCGGTCATGGACGCGGCCAGGGCCGGCTGGGTGAGGACCGCCCGTAGCGCCTCGGTCATGGCCGGGATGTCATCGTGGGCCACCAGCAGACCGGTGCCCCCGTCGAGCATTTCCACGGCGTGCGGGAACCGGGTCGCGATGATCGGCCGGCCGGCGGCCACCGCCTCGACGAGCACACCGGAGGTCGCCTGCTCGGTGGAGTCGTAGGGCAGGAGCACCACGTCGGCGCTGCGCACCAGGTCCATCAGGACATCGGGATTGCGGTATCCGGGATGGAATTCGACGTCTGCCGAGATACCGAGTTCCTCCGCCCGCGCGCGCAAAGAGCCCCGGTAGGTCTCGCCCTCCCGTGCCAGGACCTTGGGATGCGTCTGGCCGGCGATCACATACCGCGGCGCCGGATCCATGCTGCCGAGCCCGGCGAAGGCCTCGATCGCCCGCTCGATGCCCTTTCCCGGCCCGAGCAGACCCCAGGTGAGCACTATCGGGCGTCGCGCGGCGGCGGCCGGCGCCGGCGGGGCGAACGGATCGTGGGACGCCACCGGCGACAGGCGCCGGCTGCTGTGCACACCGTGCGGGATGACCGAGACCTTGGCGGTGTCGACCAGGTACCCCTCGCGCAGCCGATCGGCGGCGGTCCGGGACATCACCACGACCGCGGCGGCCGCGTCGGCGATCCGCTCCAGCAACTGGCGCTGGTGCGCGGTGGGGGCGGCCAGGACGGTGTGCAGCACCACGATCATCGGGACCTTCGTCTCGTCCAGGACGCGCAGCACGTCCTCGCCGTCCCGGCCGCCGTAGATGCCGTACTCGTGGTGCACCACGGCGACGTCGCAGCGGTTCAGCACCGCCGCGGCCGTGGCCGGACCGCCCGCCGAGCCGTTGACCAGTTGGGCGACGACGTCCGGATAGACGGCCGGCTGCACGGTCTCGACGACCCGGACCACACCGGCCCGGTCACCGGATTCCTGGCCGGTCAGCTGGCGCAGCAGGGCCGCGCTGAAGGTGGCCAGGCCGCATTGGGTGGGCGGGTAGGTGCTCAGAAAGCCGAAACTGGTCATGGGGAGCCCTCACTTCGTCGATCGGCTGAAGGGCGAGCACGGCGTATCGTCGCTGCTCGCGGTTGAGCATTTCGAGGCGATCGCGTTTTCGAAGGGCGACCACGACCCTGACCGGAGACCAAGACGCGGAGCACGATGCTGCGCTGTGCCGGTGGGCTGCACCGCCGCTGGAGGACGGTGTCTCTACCGAGGGTACCAGCAGGAAAACTCGCGGCCCCGTTGCTCAATCCGCCACAGTGAATAAGAGCTCGGATTCACGGACTCACGGATTCACGGAGCCGGCGCCGTCACCGCAACAGTTCGGCGGCGGTCGCGCGGTTGCCGCGCTCGGCGGCTTCGGCCATGGCCGTCCTCGCCGTTCCCGCACCCGTCCACGACGGGACGACCAAGAGCAGGAAGTGGTTCTGGAAGCCGAGGCTGACGCTGATGGTCCGGTCATTGCCCGGGAACCAGCTGATCCTGATCACCCGGCCGTCCACGGTGACGCTGCGCGGCACGTCGTCCCACCCCTCGGCATCGAGACCGACCCGCACGACCCGGCCCAGGTGGGCGGTCAGCGCCGTGATCAGGTCCGGCAGCTCGGCGCGGATGTGGTTCGAGCGCGGCCACCAGGCGCCGTCGAAAACGCCGGTCTGCGACAGAGTCGGCTCCAGGACCAGCCGCGGCAGCAGCGGGGCTCCGCAGGTATCGCCCCGCAGGGGTGGGGAAAGGAGGGTGGGAAGCGCCATAGTGGCCGCCCGTCCGGTCCACGAGGGACCTGTTAAGGCCCAGGGGCGACACCAGCTCGGACGTCAGTGAGAAAACGCTTCCGTGGACATTTCGAATTCTACTCCTATCGCTGAAAAAGGCGCTAATAGTGTGATTTGCGTTTATCCGCTCGCCGGTCGGGCCGGAGGTGGAAGGGCGACGAGATCCCAGGGCCTAATGGGGGAAATCCTAGTCAATCAGTCATCTACTGCCAGGCGCGGGGAATCCGTCTGAAATGATCAAAGGACTATTGCCCAGAGCCGGTGCCCTCGCCGTCACGGCCGTCCTCGGTCTGCTCGGCGTCACGCTTTCGGCGGCACCCGCCGCCGCGGCGAGCAAGAAGGTCGTCTCCATCACCTTCGACGACGGTCCCAGCCTCTACACCCCGCAGGTCCTCAAAGTCCTGGCGCAGTACGGAGTCCACGCGACGTTCTTCGAAGTGGGCCAGAACGTGGCCGCGCACCCCTCGCTGACCTCCCTGGTGTACCGCCGGGGCAACAGCGTGCAGAACCACAGCTGGTCCCATCCCGACCTGCGGCACCTGTCGGCGGCCCAGTTCCAGTACCAGGTGAGCGCCACCGACCGGCAGATCCAGGCGCACACCGGCCACCGCCCCTGCTGCCTCCGGCCGCCGTACGGCGCGGTGGACGCCACCGTGCGGGACCGGGCCGCGGCGCTCGGCAAGAAGATCGCGCTGTGGACGGTCGACCCGCGCGACTGGTCGCGGCCCGGTACGGCCGCGATCCGGGACCGGGTGCTCGGCCATGTCCGGCCGGGGTCGGTGGTGCTGCTCCACGACGGCGGCGGCGACCGCAGCCAGACCGTCGCGGCACTCGGCGGGATCCTCAAGGCCCTGAAGGCACGGGGGTACACGTTCGCGACGTGGGCCCGGTGACCGGCGGCGCGGACGTCCGGCCGGCGGGGGCGTCAGAAGGCCCGAATACTGTGGGCCCATGACTCCGAACGAGCTGAAGACGGCGTGCCTCGCCCTCCACGAAGCCGTCGAGGACTTCCCCTTCGGGGCCGACGTCTCAGTATTCAAGGTCGCCGGGAAGGTGTTCGCGATCAGCCGCCTGGACGGCACGCCGCTGTCGGTGAGCCTGAAATGCGATCCGGAGCTCGCCCTGAGCCTGCGGGCCGCGCACCCCGCGATCCGCCCCGGCTACCACCTGAACAAGCGGCACTGGAACACGGTGACGATCGACGGCTCCCTGAGCGACCAGATGGTCCTGGAGATGATCGAGGATTCCTACGACCTGGTCGTGAAGACGCTCACCCGGGCCCAGCGCGCCGCCCTGGAGGCGTAGCGGCCGACATATCCTGCGCACGTGTCGAATTCAGATCTGTGGAGCCCCATCAACGGCCCCGGCTCCGAGGCCACTGTCGTCGAGGTCTTCTCGGCCTGGCTCGCAGAGCGGGGCTGGACGCTCACGAAGCTCCCGGCGCACGGGAACCACCCGGACATCGAGGCGCGGCATCCCGACGGCCGGCGGCTCGTCGGGGAGGCGAAGGGGTTCAGCCGCGATTCCGGCACCGACCTCGACACCGGCTACGGACAGCTTCTGCGGCGGATGAAGGACGAAGCGGACACCATCTACGTACTGGTGGTGGCCAAGACGGTTGTCCGGTTCGCGCAGCGAGTGCCGTCCGAGGTGCGCAGCAGGCTGGGGATCGCGCTGTACACGGTCGACGCGCAGGGGAAGGTTGAGCACGTCGACGGTCCGGCGCTGGGGTGACTTCCACTATGAGTTCGTTCGAGACACTCAGCTCCTACCGGCAGCGGGTGGTGGCCGGCCTGGCCGCCTACCGCGTGGGCGTGCTCGCCGAGTAACAATGTCCGGCGGCGCCGTCGGACCGGGCACCTACGGCAGATCCCGCAGCCTCGACACCGGCGACAGCGCGACCGGCAGCAGCATGACCGCGGATCCGATCGCGACCGCCGTGATCGCGGTGTGCGCGCCGAGCGTCTGGGCCAGCAGGCCGCCGAGCAGGCCGCCCAGCGAGCCGCCGCCGAACAGCAGTGTCCGGAAGGCCGCCGTCATCCGCCCGCGCAACTGCGGCGGCGTGGCGTTCATGCGCAGGCTGACGCCGACCACGTTGGCGACGCCGAGCCCGAGGTAGGACACGAAGAACGCCGCGGTGAAGCAGCCGAACACCGCGGCCCGGGGCCCGCCGGCGACCGCGATCAGCAGCGGGCCGGCGAACAGCGCCGACATCGACACCGCCCAGACCGGGCCGAGCGGCAGGCGCGCCAGCAGCTTGCGGGACAGCGCGGCGCCGATCAGGCCGCCGATCGAGGAGACCGAGAACACCACGCCGATCAGCCCCGGGCTCAGACCGCGGTCGCGGGAGGCGTAGACGAGGAACATCGTCCAGACGGACACCATGGAGAAGTTCGTGAACGGGCCGATCAGCGCCAGCGATCGCAGCAGCCGGTGTCCGAGGACGAAGCGCAGGCCTTCAGCGATCTCGCCCGGGATGCTGCGCCGCTTGCCGGCCGAGGCTCCCGCGTCGGCATCGGCGCCGGCCGGCTTGGGCTCCGGCGTGCGGATCCACAGCAGCGTCGCCAACGACACCGCATACGAGGCGGCATCGACGGCCAGGGCGATCGGCGCGGTCAGCGCACCGATGATCGCGCCGGCCAAGCCCGGCCCGGCGACGTCCGCGCTGGAGGCCGTCACGCCGGTCTTCTGGTTCGCCTCCAGGTAGCGCGCGGGATCGCCGACCAGCGTCGGGACGAACGACATCCAGCTGACGTCGAACAGCACCGAGAACACCCCGATCGCGCACGCCAGCGTCAGCAGCAGCGGCAAGGTCAGCGCCCCGGTCGCCGACAGCACCGGTATCGCGCCGACCAGCAGCATCCGCGCCGCGTTGGCCACCATCATCACGCGCTTGCGGCGCATCCGGTCCGCCAGCGCGCCGAACACCAGCGCCAGCACCAGATACGGCACCAGTTGCAGGAACCGCAGCACGCCGACCATCCCGGCGCCGGCGTGGAAGGACAGGATCGCGGTGAGCGGCAGCGCGAGGTTGGTGACCTGGGTGCCGAACAGCGACAGGGTCTCGCCGGACCAGAACTTCAGGAAGTCGGCGTTGCGCCACAGGGTGTCGGCGTCACCTGGGGTTCTAACAGGAGTTATGGTCGTCATGCGTGAGAAGAGTGGCAGAGACTTCTAACGGATGCAAGTGTCGAGTACCATAAGAAACATGGAAGCCGGACCCTCGCTCGCCCTCGACCTGGCCAACACGCTCCACATGGTGCGCGGCAAGACCCGCGACGCCCTGCCGGCGTGGCTGGCGGCCCACAGCAATGGGACCGACGCGACCGAAGCGCCCGAGGCACCCGAGGCACCCGACGTGATCCCGCAGACCCGAACGGCCCGGTTCACCGAGCTGCGCGACGGCATCCGGACCCTGATCAGCGCGGCTATCGCCGAGAAGCCGTATCCGGCCGAGGCGCTGCGGGTGGTCAACACGGCCTCGGCAGGCGCGCCCTTCTGGCTCGAACTCGACGGCAGCGGACACGTCGAAGAGAAGGCGGGGGCGGACGGCCCGGAGGCCCTGTTCGGAACCATCGCCCGCCACACCATCACGCTGCTCGGTGGGGCCGAGCGTGAGGCACTACGCGCGTGCCAGGCACCGGGCTGCGTGCAGTTCTTCGCGCGGACCCACCCGCGCCAGGAATTCTGCGGCCCCGCCTGCGGAAATCGGGCGCGGGCGGCGCGACACTACGCTCGGCACAAGGACAACGCTTAAGCCTTGCCTCAGCCGCTCTTCTCCCCCTGATTACCGATGATCCGCGGCAACTCCCCCCGCGACGAGACCCCCAGCCGCCGATACACCCGCCCCAGATGCGCCTCGACCGTCCGAGGGCTGAGGAACAGCCGCTGCGCGATCTCCCGCGACCGCATCCCCTCGGCGGCGAGCGCCGCGATCTCGCGTTCCCGGTCGCTCAGCATGCCCAGCGGCCCGTTGCCTTGCGCCCGCGCCGCGTCGCCGCCGTCCGTACCATCGCCGTCCGTGCCGCCGCCGGCATCCGCGTCCCCGTCGCTCCGGCCGGTCTCCAACTCGGCCCGCGCGCGGGCCGTGTCCTCCTGCACCCACAGCGCGCCGAGCGCGTCCGCTGCGGCCGAAGCCGCGTCCAGCCACACCAGCGCCGCGTCGTGACCCTGCACGGCGTCGGCCGCGGCGGCGCCCATCGCCTGGGTCCAGGCCCGCTGGATCGGTGCGCCGGCGCGGTCGAAGCGGTCCGCGGCCCGTTCGAAGAGGTCCATGGCCAGTTCGGGGCGGCCGTCGGCGAGGTGGAGTGCGGCGCGGGCGCGCATGGCGCTCGCGGTCTGGCCGGGCAGGGCGAGCCGGGCCGCGGCGGACTCCGCGTCCTCGGTCCAGTGGCGTGCCGCCGCCAGGTCGCCGCAGCGGAGGGCGGCCATGGCCATCACGCCCTTGAGCGACGGTTCCAGTGCGGGCTGCGCCGCCGCCACGTCCTGTCCGTCCGCGCGCTCCAGCATGGTCCGCAGGGCGCCCTCGGGGTCGCCGCCGAGCAGCTGCACCTGTGCCGCCAAGCCGAGTGCGCTCAGGGCCCACCAGCTGCGGTGCGATTCGACGTCGGCGATCGCGGACTCGGCGAGCGCCAGGATCTCCCGGACGTCGCGCTGCCCGCGGGTCCAGATCATCGCCGACGCCCGGACCGCCTTGGCCAGACCGACGCCCTCCTCGGATCCGATGGCGGTGGCGAGCCGTTCGGCCTGCACCGCCCACTCCGTGCTTGTGCCCAAGCGGCCGGTGAACAGGTCCACGGAGGCCAGGGCGAGCAGCAGGTGCAGCACCACGTGCAGCTGGGTGCCGCCGCTGGCGACCTTCAGGCCGCGCTTCAGGTGCCGGGAGGCGTCGCCGAAACGTTCGAGGTAGAGCTCGGCGATGCCGAGGGTGGCGAACATCTCAGGGGACTGGCCGGCCTGGGGATCGGCCAGCGCGTCCACGGCGTTCGCGCACTGCCGCATCGCGAGCACGGCGGTCTCGACGTCGCCCAGATACGAGTCCTGACACAGCGCCAGGCAGCGGATCGCGACCTCGGTCGGGTGCACGGGCCGGGCGGTGGTGTCCACCGCCGCGCGGATCATCTCGCGGGCCTGGACGTGGTCCCCATTCAGGGTCTGCACCAGCGCGTACTCGTAGACCATCATGACGGCCTCCAGCGGCAGCGACCCGCCGGGCCCGGGGTCCGGCAGCAGGCTGAGCGCGGTGGCGGCGATGGCCTCGGCCTCGGCGTAGCGGCACAGCAGCCGCTCGACGTCCGCGGCGGCCCCGTACGCGCGCAGCGCCAGCTGCCACGGCAGGTCCGCGACGTGTCCCAGCACGCGGTGGACCAGCGTCCGGGCCTCGTCGAGCCGGCCCACGGCGATGAGGGCCCGGCAGAGCAGGATCTCGAGCTCCGAGCGCGCCGGACCGCCGTGCGGAATGTATTCGAGCGCCAGGCGCGACCAGTGCGCTGCGGCGGCCGGGTCGCGCGCCACCACCTCGGCGGCGGCCCGGGCCAGGATCGGCGCGGCGGTCTCCGAGGCGGTGCCCAGCAGGTTCTCCGCGTGCCGGGCCTGCGCAGTCGCGGCGGCTTCGCGCTTGACGAGCAGGTCCAGCGCACGCCGGTGTCCCGCCGACTGTTCGGAGAAGCTGGAGTGCTCATGGGCGACGTGTCCCAGCACCGGATCGCGGAAGACGAACTCACCGTCGCCGCGCGCCCGCACCAGATCGGCCCGCGCCAGTTCGCCGAGCGCGACCAGGACGCGGTCGGCGGGCAGCCCGCACACCTCGGTGACGTCCTCGGGCCGGAACGGGTCGCCGAGGATGGCGGCGCCGCGCAGGACCACGCCGGCCTCCGGCGACACCAGGTCGAGTTCGGAGGTCAGCGCGGCGGCCTCCCGCAGCAGCCCGCCCGGGTCGCCGCCGGCCTGGAACGGCCACAGCACCGGGTCCCAGCCGCCGGCCAGCAGGATCCTGAGATTGCGCGGGCTGCCGCCGGCCGCCTCGCCCAACCGGTGGTCGCAGACCTCGTCCGCGGCCGTGCCGGAAGTCCCAGCACCCCTGGCCGCCGAACCGCCGGCCCAGCGGACAGCCAGCTCGCACAGGGCGTCGGCGGCCAGCGGCGCGGCCTCGATCCGGGTCACGGTCCCGATCCGGACGCCGTCGTCCAGCGCGGCCAGCAGCGCCGGACTCGTCTGCCGCGGACGGTGGGCCAGCGCCAGCAGGAACGGACCCGGCACGGGATTGCGGACCAGCCCCACGGCGATCTCGACGGACCGCGGGTCGCACCACTGCACGTCGTCGAGCAACACCGCACCGCCGGCCCCGACGGCCCAGCCGGCCGCCAGGGATCTGGCCGACTGCGGATCCAACGCGGCCTCGCGGTCCAGCGTGCCCGGCCCCAGGAGTTCCTCCCACGCGCTGGCGAAGATCTGGCCGGGCGCCGCGTCGCCGCGGACCGCATGACCGCGGGCCAGCCGCGTACCGCTCTCGGACACCAGCGCCGCCAGCGCGGTCAGCAGGCTGGTCTTGCCCATTCCGGGATCGCCGACGATCTCCACGACGGCGCCGTGCCCCGATCGCAGCATGCTGACGGCCTGTTCCAGGCGCACGCTTTCCGCGTCCCGTCCCACAAGGGGCCCGTCGAACCGCGAGGGGCTTATCAGTGGCATCGACACACCATAAGACTCTCCAATCCCGAGAGCCGATATGCCAGAGTGCCTATTTCCCCTTCTGGCGCATGGCAATGACTTCCCGACGGATGAACAGTCACTACGGCGCGATGAACGTGACGTAACGTCGTCGGTGGGCCCGCCACGACGGGCGCACCGACCAGAACCGCCCAGAACCGCCCCGCACCAACCTGCACCAACCCGCACCAAGGAGTCACGCCATGACCCGCGACCTGGCCTCCCTCCACGCAGACCTGCCCGTCTGGGCCGCCCCGATGGCCGGCGGACCCAGCACCCCCGCGATGGTCGTCGCGGCAGCGAAGGCTGGCGGGCTGGGGCTGCTGGCCGCCGGCTACAAGACCCCCGAGGCGCTGGCCGCGCAGATCGCCGAGGTCCGCGGGTCCGGGGCGGTGTTCGGCGTCAACCTCTTCGCGCCGAACCCGGTGCCGGTCGCCGTGCCGGACTACCGCGATTATGGCCGGTCCTTGCAACCCGAAGCCGATCGCTACGGCCTCATCCTGCCGAGCGAGCAGCCCCGGAACGAGGACGACGACTCCTGGGCGGACAAGCTCGACCTGCTCCTGCGCGATCCGGTCCCCCTGGCGTCGTTCACCTTCGGGCTGCCGGGCGCCGACACCGTGAAGGCGTTGCAGGACGCGGGCACCGTGGTCGCGCAGACCGTCACCACGCGCGCCGAAGCCCTTGCCGCCGCCCAGATCGGCGCCGATGTGCTGATCGTGCAGGCCCCGGCCGCCGGCGGCCACTCCGCGACCTTCTCCCCCGCTCAGCCTCTCGTCCCCATCCCGCTTCCCGACCTGGTCAGCGACGTGCGGCAGGCGATCGGGCTACCGGTCGTGGCCGCGGGCGGCATCGCCACCGGCGCGGACGTCGCGGACGCCCTGCGCGCCGGAGCGCAGGCCACGATGGTCGGCACCGTTCTGCTGCGCGCCCACGAAAGCGGCACCTCCACCGCACACCGGGCCGCCCTGGCCGACCCGGCGTTCACGGAGACCACGCTGACCCACGCGTTCACCGGCCGTCCCGCGCGGGCTCTGCGCAACCGCTTCATCGACGCCTACGAAGCCCGCGCCCCGCTCGGCTACCCGGCGCTGCACCACCTCACCACCGGACTGCGCAAGGCGGCCGCCGCGGCCGGCGACACGGACCTGGTCCACCTGTGGGCCGGCACCGGCTGGCGGCAGGCCCGCGAGGAGAGTGTCGCCGACGCCCTCACTCGTCTGGCCGCAGAAGCAGCGGCGTCTTAGCCGCCGAGGAGCCGTCGACCTCGCCGACGAAACTCCGGATCTCCGCCGCGAGCCGGGCCGGCTGGTCAAGCGGGACCAAGGTGTATGAGTCCTCGACCTCGACCAGGCGGGCGCCGGGAATCAGTTCGGCGAGCCGGCGGCCGTGCTCCGGCGGCATCACCCGATCGCGCTGTGCCCACACGATCAACGTCGGACGGTCGAACCGGTCCAGCTTTCCGGCCGCGACGGTGAGCACGTCCCGGTCCGCGGCTGCCGCACGCAGAACCCGAACCGTGTCGCGACGGATCTCCCGCTGCCGCCAGATGGGCCGCATCCACCGCTTGACGACCGTGTCGCCGCGCTTGGTGAGCCAGCCGAACGCCAGCGGGAGACGGCGCACCAGCTTGAGGCGCATCTGCTGCATGAACATCCCGAACAACGCCGGCGGGAGTTTGCCGGTGAGGAACAGCGTGCGTCCGGTCAGCCCCGGCGGGAAGTTGCCGAACGCGTCGCACGACACCAGGACCGCGCCGCCGATCCGCTCCGCCGGCCCGTCTGCCATGAGCAGTTGCACCAGCATCCCGCCGGTGTCGTTGCCGACCAGGATGACGTCGCGGAGGTCGAGGGCTGCCAGGAACTCGGCGACCAGCGCGGCGATGCCGTGCGGCGACAGGTCGGCGTCGGGGTGCATCCCCGTGCGGTGCGCGCCCATCGGCAGGACCGGGATCACGCAGCGCCGACCCGGCGCCAGGTCGTCGGCGACGGCGGTCCACAGCGTCTCGTCCATCAGCAGGCCGTGGAGGAAGACGAGGGCGGGGCCGGGGCCGGCGCGGTCTTCGTACTCGATGACTCCTGCGGAAAGCTCTATCGAGTTCATATCTAAAGTGAACCACATGGTTCACAACTGCGCGCGGCGAGCGGCCGTCAGTCGGCGTCTTCCTCCCGCTCCAGCATCCGCAACAGCGCCGCGAGCCCGGCCTCGCCGCCGCTGCCGCCGTCCGAACCTCCTGTTCGGCGCTGCACCAGGAAGCCGCGCAACGCGGCGAACACCACCTCGGCGATCTCGTCCTTACGCTGGTCGCTCCACTGCGGCGGGCACATGGCCCGCAGCGCCGGCAGAAAGTGGCCCGCGGCGTCGACGGCCAGCGCCGCGTGCCGGTCGGGGTCGTACATCGCCAGGCCGAGCGCCTGGTCCAGCGCCCGCTGTCCCTCGCCGGAGCCGGTCAGCACCGGCCAGACGGCGCGGACCCGGCCGGCCAGCGTCGGGGCCTGGTCCGGGGCGTAGGCGGCGGCCAGCGAGGAGGCCAGGCGCCGCTCCCGCAGCACTTCGACGGCCTCGCGCAACAGGTCCTCGGCGCCGTCAAAGTGGTAGAGCAGCACCTTGTGCGTGGTCCCGGCCGCCTTGGCCGCCCGCCGCAGCGAGAAGTCGACCAGGCCGTGCTCGGCCAGGTCGTCGGTGACGCGGTCGAGCAGTTCGCGCCGGCGCGCCTGGGCACGGGGCGTGCCGGCCGAGCGCCGGTAGCCGGCCGGGGCGGCGGCGGTGTCGGGGCCGGAGTCGGAGTCGGAGTCGGAGTCGGAGTCAGTAGCGCTGTCGGAGTCTTCGTTCACGGCTCAAGCTTCCCTGATCCCGGCGGTGATGCCGGATCATGATGCCGGGATCAGGGAAGCGTGTGAGCTAACTCAGCGTGAGCGTCACGGGCCCGGCCAGGACCGAGTACCCGTCGTTGCTGAAGTAGTAGACCTTGTAGGTGCCCGCGCCGTAGTTCGCGGTGAACGTGGCGCTGCCGCTGGTTCCGGGCGTGTACTGCCAAGCAGTGGAGGCCTGGCTGCCGGGGGTGTCACTCGGCTTGTAGACGCCGATCCAGTTCTTCGCGCTGTTCGTCGCCGGCGGCGTGGTGTAGGAGAACGTCACCGACGAGCCGTTCGCCACATTCGGCGTCGAGGTCGTCAGCGTCGGGCCGGTGTTGGTGGTCCCGCCCCAGGCGTCGTTGACGGTGGCCGCGTAGGCGTCGTTGTTGGTCAGCGGCGCCAGGCCCAGGGCCTTGTCGACGGTGCGCAGCAGGCCGTACTGGTCGGTGCGCTGCGAGCTGGTGTAGCCGGCCTTCACCGAGTTCTGCGATCCGAGCAGCAGGGCCGGGATGCGGTTGGGGTAGCTCGGGCCGTAGGCCTTGGTCGCGCCCTCGTCCCAGGTGAGGATCAGCAGGGACTTCTGCTGGGTCCAGGCCGGGGAGTTGAAGATCGTGGGCAGCGTGGCCTTGAGCCAGTTGTCGCCGGCCGTGACCCCGCAGGACTCCATGTCGTCGCAGTCGTCCGGCTCGAACCAGACGAAGTTCGGGGTGGTCGCGGCCGACTTCAGGTCGGTGGTCATCTGGGTGAGCGGCTGGTCGTGCTGGGCGCAGTAGCCGGTCGAGGACTCGTCGGACTTGAAGTTCTGGAAGAAGGTGAACGGCACGTCGTCCGGGGAGTAGTAGCCGTGCGAGCCGTAGTCGCAGTTCCCGTTCTCGTTCTCCACGTACGTCTTCCACGTCTTGCCGGCCGCCTCGACGCTGTTGCCGACATGCGGGGCGTTGATCGTGGTGGTGGCGATGCTGTTGTCGTGCAGGCCGTACAGGCCGCCGCCGGCCAGGGCGACGTAGTTCGGGTCGGACGGGTGCGTGGTGGCGTAGGCCTGGCTCAGCGACGTGCCCTGGGAGAGCAGGCTGTTGATGTACGGGGCCTGCGAGGTGTTGCCGACGATGCCGGAGTAGTCCTCGTTCTCCATGTACACCACGAAGACGTGGTCGAAGCCCGGCACCGAGGACGGCGGGGCGGTGAGCGCCGGCGTGGGCACGTTCGCGCCGACGGTCAGCGACACGTCGTCGGCGTAGCCGTCAGTGGTGTCCCCGGCGGTCCAGATGAAGCCCAGGTCGACCTTGATCGAGCGGGTTCCGGCCGGCAGCGTCCCGGTGGCCGAGCGCTGCAGGAACTTGGTGACCAGGCCACGGTCGGTACTGGTCACCGGAGCGATGGCGGCGGTCCCGACCGAGGCGCCGGCCGCGTTGAGGAACGTCGCGGTCATCCCCACGCGGTCGTTCTGGCCGGCGTACCCGCCGAGCCAGCCGGACAGGTTGAACGGCACGCCCCCGGCGTCGATCGCCGACGCGGCCGAGGACACGTCGACGGTCTGTGCCAGATCCGAGTTCCCGGTCCCCCCGCCGGCAAAGAACTGGTTCCCGCGCGTGGGCGAACCCGGAGTGCTCGCGTCCGGATAGCCGGACGCGCCGTAGCAGACGGCGTTCGGATCGCCGGAGACGATCGTCCAGCCGGGCATCGTCATGTCGTCCAGGCCGTTGGACGAGCACTGGGCCGCGCTCTCGGCTCCGGAGTCGACGAGCAGGTTGCCGCTCATGGTGGCGGCGTGCGCGGGCCGGGCCGCGGTCACGGACATCACGCCGGAAAGCAGGGCCAGCGCGGCGGTCGAGGCGAGCAGGGCTGTTCTGCCGCCTCCGGCGACGCGGCGCGGGGACAGAGAAGTCATACGGGATCCTCTTCCGTTCAGCGAGTGTGGGCAGGCTACGGACCTGGACTACGTGCAGTAGGACTATGGGTACGCAAGGTTGACGGGAGATCCTTGCCCGATGAACGGATCGAACTTGTATAGCCAACAGATAGTTGTCTGGCCAACTTTGCGCACGGGGGCACCGTAGCTCCGACTGGGGCGGTCGGCCAGGGCCGGGGACGCACTAATCCACCGGCACGAAGATGTCCTCGCATGTCGGCAGCCGCCTCGAAAGACCCTGCTCGTAGTGGTACCTGAGGAAGGTGTCGACGGCCGTGCGATTGGCGTCCACATCTGGTCTTCGAACCGGTCCGGCGCCTGGCCGATGCCACGGCCGCGCCGACCGTCGCCGACCTGGTGGCAGCCTCGCTGGCGACGATCGAGCAGGACACGGTGACCGACGCGGCGGGCCGGACCGTGCCGGTCGAGGAACTGCTGCGCTGCGTGGTCCAGACCTGGTCGGAAATCCTTCGCAGCGAAGAGGTCCGCGACGGCGCGACGGCGGGCTTCGAGGGCGTGCGCCGCAGCATCGCCGACGCGCTGCGGCGCGGTCAGGGTGCCGGCGCGATCCCCCCGGGCGCGGACCCGGACCTCGCGGCCCGCGCGGCGATGGGGCTGCTGCACGGACTGATGCTGCAACGGGTCGCCTTCGGCACCACCGATACCACCGGCCTGGCCGAAGGGATCCGGGCGGTTCTGGGCGGCGGTACGAAGCATGCGGCCGGACGGGCTTGAGAAATACGAAGGCGCTGGCCCCGCCTGGTGGCCGCAAACGACCGGGCCGCCTCAGCCCGCATCGCCCCGCAACTCCGCCGCGACCACACCAAGCGCTTCGTGCCCGGCGACCGGGCCGCCTCAGCCCGCATCGCCCCGCAACTCCGCCGTGATCGCCGCGAGCGCGTCGTGGTCGGCGATGCCCAGCCGCCGCGTGGTGGCCGCGAACGACCGGGCCGCCTCGGTCAGCAGGCGGCGGGTGTCGGCGGCGGTGCGGTCGTCGGGTTCGTGCGGGGCGCGGGGAGCGACCACCGTGCCGGTGCGCACCCGGCTGGCGACCAGGTTCGCGGCCTCCAGTTCGCGGTAGGCGCGCGCCACGGTGTTCACCGCGAGGCCCAGATCGCCGGCGAGTTGGCGGATCGGGGGCAGGCGGGTTCCCGGCGGCAGCGCGCCGGAGCCGATCATCGCGGCCACCTGGGCGCGGATCTGCTCGTAGGGCGGGACCGGGCTGGTGTCGTCGAGTTCGACGATCATGCCGGTTCCGGAGCGGCCGACCCCGGCGAGGCGGTCTCGCGCGCGGGCCGGGGCCAGTAGGCCAGGATCCGTCCGGCGATCGGGAAGCCGATGGCGAGCAGCGCGCCGACGATGCCGGTCTGGTGATTGCGGCCCAGGACGCCGGCCGCGTCGAGCTGCGCGCCGATGCACGAGCCGACCAGCACCATCCCCGCTGCGGCCAGCACGTGCAGCGAGCGCGAGCGGATCGCGTCATCGGCGGCCATCCGGTCGGGCTCGGCCAGCGGCTGCGGGCGGCGCAGGACGTGGCGCTGCGCCGCCAGCGCGACCGCGCCGAGCGCCAGGCCGATCACCGTGCACAGCGCCATGGCCCTGAGATTTCCGTCGGGGTTCGAGCGATGGCGGACGACGCACACCACGGCGGTGAGCACGCACACCGCCATCGTGCCGGGCACGGCCCAGCGTCCGGCCCACGGCAGGTAGTCGGCGGCCCGGCGCGACGCCAGCGAGGCCGACGCCCGCGGCCCGCGGTCCAGGTGCGCGACCCGGAGTTCGGCCACGGCGGCGCCGCCGAACCAGCCGGCCAGCGCCCACTGGAAGTCGACGAAGAAGGACCAGGTGACGACCGCCGAGCCCAGCACCCCCACGGCGAAACCGATCGCGCGCCACCTCCGGGTGGTCGCCCGGTAGGCGATGATCTGGTTCCCGTTGCCCGGGGTCACCCGCAGCGAGTGCAGGCGTGCGAACTCCTCGACGCGCCGGCGCGGCACCGCGCCGACCACGGCGTTCGCCGTCATCAGGAGCAGGAGGGCCGCGCACAGGCCGACGATTGCGATCAAGGACACTGACATGGTGGTCAATGTAGCGAGACATTGCTACATTGTCCACGCCGAGAACGGCTCGGCCGGTTGTGTCAGGGGGCAGACATGAAACCAGGGGCGGTCCTGAAGCAGGGCACCGGCGTCAAGCAGTGGGTCGACGACGATGTGTGGCAGCAGCTCGACCCACACGCCGGCGGCCTGAGCCGACGCCAGCGCAGGCGCGCGGCGGCGGCAGCCACGGCCGCCGCCGTCGTCCTGGTGGCCGGTTTCGCGATCGACCGCTCCGGCCTGGTACGGGCGCAGATCACGTACGACCCCGACACGGGACTGCAGAGCTCGGCGACGGTGAACCCGAAGGTCTTCACACAGCAGGTCCCCGTGAAGAACAACGGCTGGACCACCGTCCGCGTGACCGGCATCGGGCATGACGGCCCGGGCCTGCGCCTGGTCGGCCCGACGGACACCGGGGAACTGAAGCAGGCCTCGGAGATGGGCGGCAGGCAGCCTCCGTTCGACCTGCGCCCGGGCCAGACGGCAATCATGGTCGTCGCCTATCGGGTCACCGACTGCGCGGCCGTCCCGGCCGGACCGCTCCTGATCCCCGTCCGCGTGGAACGACCCTGGGGGACGGAGACGATCAGCCTCTCGTCCGAGGTGCCGATGGACCAGGCGTGCCCTCCGCAGCACTGAGCAGCCGCACGCGATACCGCGAAGGTCCACACCATCGACCACGGCTCGTATGACGACACCGGCACGCGGGCACAACCATCAATCACGACCCGCCAGTCACGACACTGAAGACATCTCAACTAGAACGCGTTACATTCCCGCCATGAGCCTGCCGCCTTCGGTCACCTCTGAACTGCTCGCGAAGCTCACCGGCATGGTCGTGGCCACCAGCGGACGCGTCCACGCGGTGACCGAGGTCTACACCGGCGACGAGGTCGTGGACCTGCCGCAGTCCGATCCCGCCGATGTCCGGACCGCCTATGCCGCAGCCCGAGCGGCGCAGGCGGTCTGGGCTTCCTGGCCGCTCAAGCGCCGGCTGGGGGTGATGAAGCGGTTCCACGCGCTGCTGCTGGAGCGCGGGCTGGTGGTCGCCGACCTGATGCAGGTCGAGACCGGCAAGGCGCGGCGGATGGCCTTCGAGGAGACCTGCGACGTGCTGATGGTGACCAGCCACTACATCAAGGCGGCGCCGCGCATCCTGAAGGAGCGCAAGCACGGCGGGGTGGTGCCGCTGGTCTCCACCTCGACCGAGGTCCGGATCCCCAAGGGGGTCGTCGGCCTGATCTCGCCGTGGAACTTCCCGTTCGCGACCAGCCTGTCCGACGCGATGCCCGCGCTGATCGCCGGGAACGGCGTGGTGCTGAAGCCGGACAACAAGTCCACCCTGAACGTCGCCTACGGCGTCGGCCTGCTCTACGAGGCCGGGATGCCCGCCGGCCTGGTGCAGATCGTCTGCGGTGCGGGCCCTGACATCGGCGCCGCGCTGATCGAGGGCGCCGACTACGTCATGTTCACCGGCTCGACCGCGACCGGCCGGGTGATCGGGGCGCAGGCCGGGCAGCAGCTGATCGGCTGCACGCTCGAACTCGGCGGCAAGAACCCGCTGATCGTCCTGGACGACGCGAACCTCGACGAGGTGATCGCCGGCACCGTCACCGCCACGTTCCTGAACACCGGCCAGGCGTGCATGCACATCGAGCGCATCTACGTCTCGGAGCGGCGCAGGGAGGAGTTCACCAAGCGCTTCGTCGAAGCCGTGCAGGCGATCCGGGTCGCCGCCGCCTACGACTTCTCGCCGGACATGGGCTCGCTGGTCTCGGTCGCGCAGCGGGAGCGGGTGCAGGCGCACGTCGACGACGCGGTCGCGAAGGGCGCCACCGTCCTGACCGGCGGCAAGCCCCGCCCCGATCTGGGCCCGGCCTTCTTCGAGCCGACCGTGCTCACCGACGTCACCCCGGACATGGCCCTGGCCAAGGCCGAGACGTTCGGGCCGGTCACCGCGATCTACCCGTACGCCTCCGTCGAGGCGGCCGTGGCGATGGCCAACGACACCGAGTACGGCCTGAACGCCAGCGTCTGGGGCGGCGACCGCAAGGCCGCCGAGGCCGTCGGCCGCCGGATCGAGGCCGGCAACATCAACGTCAACGACGGCCTGGCCGCCTCCTACGCCTCGAAGAAGAGCACCTCCGGCGGGTTCAAGGCCTCCGGGGTCGGCAGCCGCCACGGCGACGCCGGCATGCTGAAGTACACCGACGTGCAGAACGTCGCCGTGCTCAAGAAGCAGGTGCTGACGAACCCGCCGGACACCGACTGGACCAAGCAGGTCGAGAAGACCATCAAGGGCCTGCGATTCATGCGTAAGCTCGGCATCCGCTGAGCGGAGCGGTTACAGCCAAGGGAGCGGTCAGAGCCGAAGCAGCCGTCGGGCGTTGCCGAAGGCGACCTTCTCCTTGTCGGCAAAGGGAATCGCCGCTTGTTCGAGGGCTGCGACCGCCGCGCTCGTCGACTCGTAGGGGTAGTCGACGGCGAACAACACCGCGTCCGGGCCGAGGACGTCGACCAACGCCTTGACCGCGGCAGGGGCAAGGATGCCGCTGGTGGTGACCTGAACGTTCTCCCCGAAGTACGCCGAGGGCTCGCGGCGCAGCGGTGCGGGGACCGTCAGGGTCGCGTACCGGGAGTCGAACCGGGACAGCTGGAACGGCAGGAACTCACCGGCGTGTCCGAGGATCATCCGGGCCTCCGGATGCCGGTCGAACACCCCCGAGAGCACCACGCGCATCGCGTGCCCGCCGGTCTCGGCCTGCCAGCTCCACAGCGCCCCGTACATCTCCGGATGCCCCGCCAGGACGTGCCACGCGTCGGCCGGCGGCATCCCCGGGTGCAGATACAGCGGCACGCCGAGTTCGGCCAGCGCGGCCCACACCTGGTCGAAGGCCGGATCGTCGAGGTAGCGGCCCTGAACGTGGTCGTTGACCAGGGCGCCCCGAAGACCGAGTTCGCCGACGGCCCGTTGGAGCTCCCGCACCGCCGCATCAGGGTCCTGCAACGGTAGGGCGGCGAAGGCCGCGAACCGATCGGGGTGGTCACGGACGACATCGGCGAGGTAGTCGTTGACGAACCCGGCGTTGGCGACCGCCCGGGCCGCGTTCTCGTCGGCCTCGATCCCCGGGACGGTGAGCGAGAGCACCTGCATGGCGATGCCGTTGGCGTCCATCTCCGGCAGGCGCCACCGGGTGACGTCGGGGAGCCGGGCCAGCATGTCCGCGACGAACTCGGGCTTGACGTTGCCCGGCAACGGGATCGGCGGACGGCGCTCGGCCAGCCCGGGGACCGCGATGGCCTCTTCGATGGCGATGTGACCGCGAAGCTCACTCATGCCTTGCCCACCGCCACCACGATCTCGGCTCCGTGCCCGCCGAGCTGTGCTCCATGCCTGCCAGTCTCCGCCTCGTCGAGGAGGACAGCGGCGGCGGTGGCGCGGGAGATCCTCGGGATCATCAGGGGACGTGGATAGTCGGCGAGTCGGACGGCGCCGCGTCGCGGGCTGAGCGGACCGTTTCCGAGGTCCGGGGCGTGCACGACCGTGGCCCCGGCCCGCATGGCGATGGCGTCCGCCTCGGCCTTCTCAGCGAGTTCCGCGCCGACGAACATGCGCATCACCGTCTGGTAGAAGACGCCGCCCGCGCCGGTGGACCCGCCGGATCCCAGCGCGCCCAGCCACACCGTGCGCACGCCCGTCGCGGCCAGAGCCCGGGCCCCGGCGACCAGCACACCGGGTCCGTCGGCCTTCCTGATGCCGAGGGTGGACACGACCACGTCGAGATCGCCGAGGTCGGGAAACGTCCGCGGGTCCGTGACGTCCGCCCGCCGGACCTCGACCTTCTGGGCGGCCGGCGATGAGGCGGCGAACCGGTCCGGCTCGCGGACGAGGGCCACGACCTGGTGCCCCCGTCCGCCCGCCTGGTCGACCAGCAGGCGGCCGACCCTCCCGGAGGCGCCGAGCACTGCGATGCGCATGGATCCACTCCCTAACTGAACAAGTGTTGGCTAAGTAAGTGAACAACTGTTGGTTAGCGGCTGTCAACCGCGGCGGACCGGGCCCGACCCCGCCCGGCCTGTAGGCTGGACCGTCGTCGCGCACCGTTCACGCTGGCCGGAAAGGGTGGTAATGAGCTCTGCCGGCCAGGAACCGGCCCGCCGCCGTAATCCGCGCGGCCAGGGGCAGGTACTCAGGGACCAGCTCATCGAGGCCGCGGCGCGGCTGCTGGCCACCCTGGACCAGCCCGAGACGATCACCCTGCGGCAGGTGGCCCGCGAGGTCGGCGTCGCTCCGGCCAGCATCTACAGCCACTTCCCGGATCTCAGTGCCCTGATCGAACACGTCCTGCGGCTGCGCTACGAGGAACTGGCGCGGGTCATGGAGCAGGCCGCGGCATCGGCCGCCGACCCGCTCGCCGACCTCGTCGCCCGGTGCGCGGCGTATATACACTGGGGCGTCGACCAGCCCGGTCACTACCGGACCCTGCTCGGCGGGAGGATGCCGGCGGACCTGGTCCCCCGGACCGCGCACGGCGCCGGGGCCGAACTGCTCGACTCCGTCATCACGGCCCTGGCCGCCGTCAAGGGTTCCGACGGTCCGCGCTCCGACGACAAGAGCCAGTGGCAGGCCGGGCTCATGCTCTGGACGGCGATGCACGGCCTGATCAGCGTCTACAACGACCACGGGGACATCCCCTGGCCCCCGCTCGACGAGCTGATCGCGGACCTGCTCAGCCTGCACACCGGGCGCCCCGCCGCCGAGATCGCGGCACTTCTGCCCGAGCGTTAGGACCTGTTCAAGGGCTCTGTCATGTGCACTAAGGTCGCTCCTGTCTGCCACGATCGTGACCGAGGAGACGGGCCTCCTCGGGGCGCGGGGCGTGAGGGGAGCAGGTCGGGCATGGAGCAGCTGAGAGCGGACGATCCGCAGTGGATCGGCGGGTACCGGTTGGTGCGCCGCCTGGGTTCGGGCGGGATGGGCCTGGTCTATCTCGGGCGGACGGCCGGCGGCCGGACCGTCGCGGTCAAGCGGGTGCACGCCGACTTGGCCAACGACAGCGAGTTCCGGGCCCGCTTCCGGCAGGAGGTCGCCGCCGCGCGGCGGGTCGGCGGGCGGTGGACGGCGCCGGTGTTCGACGCCGACACCGAGGGTCCGCAGCCGTGGGTCGCGACCGGGTACGTGGCCGGGCCCTCGCTGCAGGCGGCGGTGCGGGAGTTCGGGCCGCTGCCGCCGGCATCGGTGCGCGCGCTGGGAGCCGGCTTGGCCGAGGCACTCAGCGCGGTCCACGGGCTCGGCCTGGTGCACCGGGACGTGAAGCCCTCGAATGTGCTGCTCGCGCTCGACGGGCCCCGGCTGATCGACTTCGGCATCACCCGGGCCCTGGACGCCGCGGTGCAGCTCACCCGCACCGGCCTGCTCGTCGGCTCGCCGGGGTATCTGTCGCCGGAGCAGGCGCAGGGCACGGCGGCCGGGCGGGCCAGCGACGTGTTCTCGCTCGGCGCGGTGCTGGCGTTCGCCGCGGCCGGGACGCCGCCGTTCGGCGAGAACCAGGCTGTCGCGACGCTGCTGTACCGGGTGCTTCATGAGGCCCCTGATCTGGGGCGGCTCGACCCCGGACTGCGCGCGCTCGTCGCGGCGTGCATGGCGAAGAACCCCGCTGAGCGCCCCACCACCGAGCAGGTGCGGGCCGGGCTGGAGGCCGACGGGGAGACGGCCCGGCTCGGCGCCGCCGGCTGGCTGCCGCCGGCCATCTCGGCCTCGGTCGGGCGGCTGGCCGTGGAGCTGTTGGACCTCGAAGCCGATGCCGGGCACGGCACGGCGCCGGCCGATCCAGTATCCCCGCAGGGATTCGCGACGCCTGTCTACCAACCGCCGCCCCAGACCTTCGCTCCCCCGATTTCGCAGGCACCGCTGACCGCCGTGGCGACGATGACCGGGCCGATACAGACCGGGCCGATGCAGCCTTCCTGGCAGACCGCACCGCTCCCACCGGCAAGTCCCAAACGTCGCGGACCCCTCCTGGCCGCGCTCGGCGCTGGTGCGGTCGTGGTGGTAGCGGCAATCGCGATAGCGATCGCATCTTCTTCTTCGTCCACGGGAACGCCGAGCTCGACCGCGAATGGCACGGCGCCCATCACCTCGATACCCAGCCGCTCAGCTCCGATCAGCTCCTCCCCCAGCCGCTCGGCTGCCAGCGGCTCGATTCCGGGCAAGTACCTCGGGTCCTGGCAGGGCACCGCCACCGGCCCGCTGCTCCCCACGCCTTTGGCCATCGCCGTCACCGTCGCCCAGGGGCATCCCGGCGACGCGGTCGGCACGGTCACCAACGACGGCGGCGACGGCCAGATCTGCCGGATCAAGACGTCCCTGGTGTCCGCCGACGCCGCGCGCATGGTGCTGCGCGTCATCCCGAACACCGCCAGCCTCGGCTGTGTGCCGATCACGGACGACGAGGTCTACACGCTGAACCAGGACGGTTCCATGCAGCTGGCCCTCGGGTCCTTCCAGGCGGAGTTGACCAAGCAGTAACGCGAGGAACGGTTTTCCGCCACCCGAAGCAGCCTCCTGATGTCAGGCCTTGCTCATCGGCTGACGGTCTGTTAAATGCCTATTACAACGTTGTATTCAGCGTTGTCACAGCCACCGGATGGAGCTGAGCAGGCATGAAACCACGCGCTCCCGGCAAGGACTTCCGCGTTCCACCGCCCCGCGGCGCCCGGCGCCGACGACGCGCGGGCCGACTGGCGGCCGCCGTCGGCCTGCTCGCCCTGGCGGGCTCGGCCCTGTACGCACCGGCCGCCGCGACCGCCGCCAGCAGCACCAAAACGCAGGCGACGGCGGCGTCGACGGCCGTCCTGGACGGCAGCGCCCGCTTCGAAGTGCTCACCCCGACCTTGATCCGCATGGAGTACGCCGGGGACAACCAGTTCCAGGACTCCGAGACTTTCAACGCTGTAAACCGCTCGTTCCCCGCGGTGTCCTTCACGACGTCGGTGAGCGGCGGCTACCGCGTCATCACCACCAGCTCGATCACCTTGCGCTACAAGGAGGGGAGCGGGCCGTTCACCGCCGCGAACACCTCGATCACGGTCGCCGGGACCAATACGACGGCCGCGCCGTCGTTCCCGTCCTACTGCGCGTTCGGCACCGCCTGCGAAGCCGAGGACGGACTGCTCAGCTGGGGCGCGATGGCCGCCTACGACCACAACAACTACACCGGGTCCGGCTTCGTCGCCGGCTTCACCCAGGTGCACAGCGCGGTCCAACAGGACGTCTCGGCCGTCCCGTCCGGCGGGACCTACCAGCTCAGCGTGCGCTACGCGAACGCCGCCGGCGGCGACGGCCAGAGCATCACCCGCACCCTGTCGACCACCGTCAACGGCGCGCCGGGTCCGACGCTCAGCATGCCCGTCACCGGTTCCTGGGACACCTGGTCCACGGTGTCCGTCCCGGTCACGCTGAACGCCGGCGTCAACACGATCGGCATCGTGCAGAACGCCTCGGACAGCGCCAACGTGAACGTCGACAGCCTGGCGGTGACCGCCTCCGGCGCCGCCTACCCCGCGCCCGGCGCCTCCAGCGCACTGCTGACCACCGCCTACGGCGCCGGCCCCACCGACACCCTCGGCGGATGGTCCGGCTCGCTGGACAACCAGAACCCGGCCACCGCGACCGAGCGGCCGGGCATCCTGGACCGTGACGGCTGGTACCTGCTGGACGACTCCCGCTCGGCGCTGCTGAACGCGAACGGCACCGTCACCGACCGGCCCGGCCACGGCGGCCAGCCCTATCAGGACGGCTACTTCTTCGGCTACGGCAGCGACTACAAGCAAGGCCTGTCCGATCTCAATGCCCTGACCGGCAGTGCGAACCTGCTGCCGGAATCCGCCTACGGCGTCTGGTACTCGCGCTACTACGCCTACAGCACCTCCGACTACGAGAACACGCTGCTTCCCACGTTCCGCAGCACGCACACGCCGCTGGACTGGCTGGTCGTCGACACCGACTGGAAGTCCCCCAACCAGTGGGACGGCTGGAACTGGAACACCTCCCTGTTCCCCGATCCCAACGCGTTCATGACCTGGACCCAGCAACAAGGCCTGCAGACGGCTCTCAACATCCATACCGCCATCTCCGGCTCGGACCCGCAGTTCTCCGCCGCGAACAGCACCGCCGGAGGCCTGTCCCCCGACGTCACGCGCTCCGGCGACTACGAGTTCGACTGGTCGAACCCGAACCAGCTGGCGGCGTACTTCAACCTGCACAAGCCCTTCGAACAGCAGGGTGTGCGCGAGTGGTGGCTGGACTACTGCGGCGGATGCGGCAACTCCACGGCCAGCGACCCGCACGTCGCCCCCGGCAACTTCATCAACCAGGCCTACGCCCAGGACGGCACCGCCCGCGGCCTGCGCGGCTTCTCCTTCGGCCGCATCGGCTCCTCCTCGCAGGCCGGCGACAACGGCAACTACGCGCTGGGACCGTGGTCGGAGCGGCGCAACACCATGCAGTTCACCGGCGACACCGAGGCCACCTGGGCCATGATGGCGCTGGAGGCGCAGTTCGCCGGGGACGAGGCCGCGGCCGGGATCTCCAACGTCAGCAACGACATCGGCAGCTTCCACGGAGACCACCTGGCCGACGACATGTACGCCCGCTGGGTGCAGCTGGGTGCCTTCCAGCCCATCGACCGCCTGCACTCCGACCACGGCGACCGGCTGCCCTGGAACTACGGCACGGCCGCGGACGCCAGCGCCGAACGGTTCCTGCGGCTGCGCGAGGCGCTCGTGCCGTACACGTACACGCTGGCCGCGCAGGCGCACACCACCGGCGTGCCGATCATCAGGCCCCTGTATCTGGACTACCCCTCGAACAACGAGGCGTACACGTTCAAGCAGGAGTACCTGTACGGCGACAACGTGCTCGTGGCCCCGATCACCACCGCGAGCGACGCCAACGGAAACGGCTCCGTCAGCGCGTGGGTCCCGCCGGGCACCTGGACCGACTACTTCACCGGCACCAGCTACACCGGCCCGACCACGGTGACCATCACCGACCCGCTCAACGAGATGCCCGTCCTGATCAAGAGCGGCGGCATCATGCCCCAGCGCACCAACTACGTGAACGACAGCAACGCCTCGCCGCTGACCCTGGTCACGCTCTCCGTCGCGGCCGGCGCCGACGGCTCGTTCCCGCTCTACCAGGACGCCGGGGAGGGCAACGGCTACCAGAGCGGCCAGTCGACCACGACGCCGCTCTCCTGGAGCGACGCCTCGCGCACGCTGACCATCGGCGCCGACACCGGCGGCTTCACCGGCGCCGCGACTCAGCGCTCGTACACCCTGCGGCTGTCGAACACGGCCGCCCCGACCGCCGTCTTCGTCGACGGCACCCAGGTCCCCGAGACCGCGTGGGCCTACAACCCGAACGAGCGCACGACGACCGTGACCACCGGCGCGCTCCCGGTCGGCGCGCAGCACACGATCAGCCTGACCGGCAGCGCCACCGCCAACCCGACCAGCGGGGAGGTCGTCGGCGACGCCGGCCTGTGCCTGGACACCCGCGGCGGCACCAGCACCGACGGCACGGCCATGCAGCTCTACACCTGCAACCACAGCACCGCGCAGCAGTTCACCCACACCGCCGGCAGCACCCTTCAGGTCCTCGGCAAGTGCGTGGACGCCTCCAACGCCGGCACCGCCAACGGAACCCCGATCCAGCTCTACACCTGCAACACCACCGGCTCGCAGAACTGGGTCACACAGAGCAACGGCGAACTGATCAACCCGCAATCAGGACGCTGTCTCACGGTCACCGGCGGCAACACAACGCCTGGCGCGGTCCAACTGACACTCCAGGACTGCACCGACGCCGCGTCCCAAGTCTGGAAGCTCCCGCCCGGCCCGGTCGTCGGCCCCGGCGGCCTATGCGTGGACGTGGCCGGCGCCGATCCGTCGTACGCGACCGCCACTCAACTGTGGGGCTGCAACCAGACCGACGCCCAGCGCTGGTACACCCCGGGCGACAGCACGATCCGCGTGTTCGGCAAGTGCCTGGACGTCGACAACGGCGGGACCGCCAACGGCACGCAGGTCCAGCTGTACGACTGCAACGGCACCGGCTCGCAGACGTGGGTGACGCAGTCGAACGGGTCGCTGCTCAACCCGCAGTCGGGGCGCTGCCTCGACGATCCCGACAACAACGAGAAGGCGGGCGACCTGTTGCAGATCTACGACTGCAACAGCACCGCGGCGCAGCAGTTCAGCCTCGGGGGCTGATGCGGCGACGGCTCGTACAGCGCGATGACGTGATGGCGTGA
The DNA here is from genome assembly GCF_041260665.1 of Catenulispora sp. GP43. Classification (NCBI taxonomy): domain Bacteria; kingdom Bacillati; phylum Actinomycetota; class Actinomycetes; order Catenulisporales; family Catenulisporaceae; genus Catenulispora; species Catenulispora sp. GP43. The sequence continues at coordinate 207,038 of NZ_JBGCCT010000015.1, forward strand.
CGCTGGTCGGCGTCACGCCATCACGCGCGTTCGGCGGTCAGGAGAGCCTGCTCCGGATCCGCCAGAAGCACAGACCCGCCAGCACCACGCCGAACAAGGCGAAGATGCCCGTCTCGTACCACTGGAACGACCAGAAACGGTCGGCAGGCTGGAGTGTCACGTCGACGTGGGCGTTCTCCTTGGCGACACAGTCCGGCAGTTGCGCCGGGGATGCCACGTTCACGCAGTTCGACCACCATGCGGTGTGGCCGACGTCCTTGCCGGAGGCGTCGAGCACCGCGCTGGTCGAGACGATCCACGGGCCGCCGTGGACGCTGACGCCGCCGACCGTGCCGTACTCGCCGAAGAATGACAGGCCGCTGACTTCGGCCTTGGTCAGGGGGACCGTCTGGCTGACCGGGGCGACGTAGTCCGGGCGGACCATCGTCGGTATGACGCCCTGCACGACCGCGAAGACGACCAGGACCGCGGCCATCGCGGGGACCGTGCGCCGGACGAACAAGCCGAAGGTCGTGGCGAGCAGGAAGGCGAAGGCGCCGTAGGCGACCGGGACGATGTCGCGCGCGTCGAAGACCAGCGGGGTGAAGCGGTTGTCGTGCACCTTGTCGATCGGGCTCGCGGCCCAGGTGAGGAGCAGGCTGCACAGGCCGGTGAACGCCACCACGGCCAGGCCGACGAATCCCAGCTTCACCGCCAGCCAGCGGCCGCGCGTCACCGACTGGTTCCAGGCCAGCCGATGCGTGCCCGCCTCTAGCTCCCTGGTGATCAGCGGTACGCCCCAGAACATGCCGACGAGCACCGGGACCACGATCAGCGCGTACCCGAGGACGTCGACCTGGGTGTCGTACCGGTCGGTGAACTCGTTCATCACGCCCGCGCAGGCGCCCTTCGCGCACTGCGCGGCGTCCGCGTCGTACGTGTGGCGGATCTGCTCGCCGAGGATCACGAGGTAGGCCGCCAGCAGTACCAGGGCGCTGATACCGATGATCGCCTGGGTGCGGAACTGGCGCCAGGTCATCCAGATCATCGTCCGGCCTCCCGCGTCATGTAGGCCAGCACGAGTGTCTCGAGGTCGAGGTCCTCGACGTGCCACGGCCCGGTCGGCGGCGCCTGGCCGGCGCGGACGATCGCGCTGCTGCCGGCCGGCGTGTGGTCGATGTGGACGATCCGCGATCCCGGCGGCATGGCCTCGAAATCGGTGCGGCGCCCGGTGAATCGGCGATGGTCCGCCAGCAGCTGTGCCACGTCCCCCGCGATCTGGACCCGGGAATCGGTGAGCACGATCAGGTGGTCGCAGACCCGTTGGACGTCAGAGAGCGCGTGCGAGGACAGGATCGCGCTCGCGCCGAGATCGGCGATGAACTCGATCAGGTTCTCCAGGAACCCGCGCCGGGCCAGCGGGTCGAGCGCGGCGGCCGGCTCGTCGAAGATCAGCAGCTCCGGCCGCTTGGCCACGGCGACGGTGAGCGCCAGCTGCGCGCGCTGGCCGCCGGACAGCCGTCCGGCCCTCTGGTCCGGGTCCAGGCCGATCTGCGCGAGCCGGCGCTGCGCGAGCCGGTCGTCCCAGCCGGGGTTCAGCCGCGCTCCCATCTTCAGGTGGTCGGCGACGGACAGCGCGGCGTACACCGGCGTGTCCTGCGCGACGAAGCCGACCTTGGCCAGCTGCGCGGCATCGGTGCCGGGCCGCTCGCCGAGCACGGTGATGGTGCCCGAACTCGGCTTGATCAGACCGCAGGCCAGTTGCAACAGCGTGGATTTGCCGGCGCCGTTGGGGCCGACCAGCCCGATCACGCGGCCCTGCGGGATGCTCAGGTCGCAGTCGGTCAGGGCGTGGCGGCGGCCGTAGCGCTTGCCGAGGCCCCTGGCTTCCAGAACGGGTGTCATGGTTCTGCCGGCCCCTTCAGCCGCGGGAGCGGCGGTCGATCAGCCTGAGCACGAAGCGCACGATCGTGAAGAACACGATCAGCACCGCGATCACGTCGATCATGATCAGGGTGTAGAAGAGCGGGCTGTAGTGGTTGGGGTCGGCGAGCACGGCACCGGATGCCGGGGAGTTCGAGATCATGCCTCAACGGTGCTGGCCGCAGGCGTCGGCCGGCATCGACCGAAAGCACGGTTCGGCCGCCGCGGGATCGTCCTTTCGGCCGGTTCTGCGCCGGGGGCGGCGTCCCGTAGCGTGGCCGGCGTGAGCGTACAAGATCGGCAACGGCCGACGGGGCGGGCCGGGGCCGCGGCGGACGTCCTGTTCGCACTGCTGGGCGCGGCGGTGCTGGCGTTCACCGCCGACCGCTTCGCGCACGACGGCCGCGCCTGGGTCTTCGACACGGTGGCCGACGGCACGGTGTGCGCGGCCGCGCTGGCCCGGCGGCGTCACCCGCTGGCGGCGGCGATCGCCGGACTCGCGGTGAGCACCGTCGCGGCAGTCGTCGCGACGCTCGCCGGGCTGCCCAGCGAACCGGGCGCGGCCGCGATCCTCGCGCTGGCGGTGCTGGCGATCACGGCGGTCAGGGTGCTGCCATCGGTGCCGGCCACGGCGATCGCGCTGTGCGGCGTGTTCGTCGCCGGAGCCGGCCGGCTCGGCACGGCCCTGGGGTATCAGACCTCGCACGCGGCGTACCGGGTCGGCGCCGAGACCTGGCTGGCCGCGGTCGCGCTGGGCCTGTGGCTCCGCTACCTGGACCGCCGCCGGCACGACACCGCCGAGCGCGTGCGCCGCGACGAGCGGCTGGCGATGGCCCGGGAGCTGCACGACGTGGTCGCGCACCACATCACGGGCATCGTGCTCCAGACGCAGGCGGCGAGGATCACCGCGCGCAGAGGTCAGGACCCTGAGGATCTCGACGACGCGCTGACCGAGATCGAAGCGGCCGGCACCGAGGCCCTGACGGCGATGCGCCGCGTGGTCGCCCTGCTGCGCGATACCGACGACGCGGTCACCACCGCCGCCGGCACCGGCCCGGAGGACCTGGCCGAGCTGGTCGCGCGCTTCGCCGGCCACGGCCCCGCGGTGACCCTGAGCATGCCGCAGCGGAACGAGACGCAGTGGCCGCCGGAGATCGCCTCGACGGTCTACCGCGTGGTGCAGGAGTCGCTGACGAACATCGCCCGCCACGCGATGAACGCCCGCTCGGCCACCATCGCGATCACGCAGGGCGCGGACGGCATCCGCGTCGAGGTCGCCGACGACGCCCCGGCCACGCCGCCCCGCCACCTGCACCGCCCCGGCTTCGGCCTGATCGGCATGCGCGAGCGGGTCGAGGCGCTGGGCGGGACGCTTGAGGCGGGGCAGCGGGCGGGCGGCGGCGGGGCGGGGTGGGTGGTGAGTGCGGTGCTGCCGGTTTCGCGCTCGGGCCCGGACTCGGCTTCGTGCTCTGATTCATCCTCGGACTCGGCTGCCTCGCTCTCCACCCCAACCTCGACCTCCGCCCCAGGAGCCCCCCGTTGACCATCACCGTCCTGCTCGCCGACGACCAGGCCATGGTCCGCCGCGGCCTGCGCCTGATCCTCGAGGACCAGCCCGACATCACCGTGGTCGCCGAGGCCACCGACGGTGCCGAGGCGGTCGGGCTCGCGCGGCGGCTGCGGCCTGATGTGTGCCTGGTGGACATCCGCATGCCGCGCCTGGACGGCATCGAGGTGACCCGCGCGCTCGCCGGGCCCGGGGTGGCCGATCCGCTGCGGGTCGTCGTCGTGACCACCTTCGATCTCGACGAGTACGTCTACGGCGCGCTTCAGGCCGGGGCGCTCGGGTTCGTGCTCAAGGACGCGGGGCCCGCGCTGCTCGCCGAGGCGGTGCGGGCGGCGAGTTCGGGCGATGCGCTCATCTCGCCGTCGGTGACGGTGCGGCTGCTCAAGCACATCGCGCCGCCGCGGGCCAAGAAGGCGGGGCGGCAGCCGGCCCAGCCGTTGTCCGTGCGGGAGGTCGAGGTGGTGAAGTCCATCGCGGCCGGGCGGACCAATCAGGAGATCGCCGCGGAGCTGTTCATCTCGCTGAGTACCGTCAAAAGCCATCTGGCGAGCATCCAGGGGAAGCTGGGGGTCCGGAACCGGGTCGGGGTGGCGGCGTGGGCTTGGGAGAACCGGCTGATGGATCCGGGTCTCTAGCCCTGCCGTACCCTGCCGTACAACACCGCCGGGGCGGCCACTGCCGGTATTTCTACTGACCCCGCTCAGGGGTCCGGATCCGTAACGTGTCTCTATGCTTGCTCGGCTCACAGGTCCCCTACTGGCCGACGCGGACGCTGAGTCCCACCGCGCCGCCCTTCAAGCGTTGGCAGCCCTCGCCGGGGAGCATCCCGAGCAGCGGCAGCCGATCGCCGACGCCGTGTGCCGCTACCTGCGCGAGCCCGCCGAGCAGGCGCCTGCCGGGGAGCAGGCCGTCGCGCTGCTGGCGGCGCTGGCACGTCAGCATCCTGACGCCGACGGGGCCGCGGCGGACGCGCCGTGCGCCGCCGGCTGCGAGCAGTGCCTCGACCTGGTGCTGGACGGTGCCATCCTGCCGGACGTCGACTTCGGCGAGTGCCGCCTGGGCGCCGTCAGCCTCACCGACACCCACTTCCACGGCGACTCCGTCTTCGCCGGCGCCCGCTTCGCCGACCAGGCGCTGTTCCAGCGGTCGGTCTTCGAGGGCGACGCGTCCTTCGCCGGTGCGCGCTTCAACCGCGCGGCGGACTTCGGGCGGGCCAGGTTCCGGGCGGACGCCGACTTCTCGCGCGCCCGCTTCCACAGCATCGCCTGGTTCGGCCGGGGCGAGGAGTCCCTGGACGAGGAGGACGAGGCCTGGGAGGAGATCGAGACGCGGCGCACCGTCGCCTGGGACGAGCTCAACGAGGACGACCCGAACTGGCCGATCGCCGAACTCACCGACGAGTACCAGATGTGGGAGGAGGGCGGCGACGGCACGCGCTTCAACCACGGCGTGTCCTTCGCCGACGCGGCGTTCGCCCGCGAGGCCTGGTTCTGGAAGGCACGCTTCGGCAGCGCGGTGTCCTTCCAGCGCTGTGTGTTCGGCGGACGGGTCCACCTCATCCAGCCCGCGGTCGACCTCACCGGCGCCCGGCTGACCGCGGCCGCCCAGGAGAAGGGGCAGGAGTGGCCGGAGGGCCAGGACTGGCCCCTGGGCTGGACGACCGCCGCGGGCCTGGAAGACGACGGCGCCGCGCTCGTGGTCCTGGACACCTCGCTCACGCCCTACCACCTGCACCTCGCCGATCCCGATCCCGAGGTCCGGCTGGCCGGGCTCCGGATCCTCGGCGACCTCGGCGACGCCGAGCCGGATCTGCGGGAACGCATCGCCGACACGGTCTGCGCCTACCTGCGCACTCCCCTGTCGTTCGCCGTGGCCACCGACCTGTTCGACCTCGCCCCGGCGCAGTTCACCGAGCTGCGGGCCCGCCGCGCCGCCCAGCGCCTGCTCACCGAGCGGACGCGGCCCCGTCCCGGCCGGCCGCTGTGGGAGGACATCGACCTCCAGCTCTCCGGCGCCACCCTGATCGACTTCGACGCCTCCGACTGCCGCCTGGCCCGCGCCGACTTCAGCGGCGCCCAGTTCTACGGCACGACGAGCTTCGCCGGCGCGACGTTCGGCGGCAAGCAGTCCGTGGCCGGCACGGAGGTCAGCTTCGCGCTGAACTCCGGCGGGCAGCAGGGCCGCGCCACCTTCCACGGCACCGCCGACTTCACCGGCGTCGCGCTGCGCTCCTCCGGCCTCATGCGCTGCCGCTTCCACGCCGACAGCTCGGTCCGCGCCTCGGGCACCGACCAGGACCTGATCAGGGTCCTGCTGGGCGCCCGGCTCGCCGGCGACGTGGCGGAGGTGACCGCCGACTTCCGCGAGGCGCTGCGCTCGTTCAGCGAGAACGCGCCGTACAAGCTGAGCCGGGAGGCCTGCGACGAGCTCGTCCAGAACGTGGAGTACGGGACCGTCCCGGGCCCGCCGGACGCCCCGTGGGAGGGCCGGACCGGACTGAAGATCACCGGCACCGACATGCTGCTCACCGACCTGGCGCGACCTCCGGCCGGCGCCGACTGCCTCCCGCTGGTCGGACCCGGGCAGCGGGAGGCGGCGAAGAGCGTCATCAGGGTTCTGCTGGAGGCGCTGGAGGCGGACTAGCCGGTCGCATCGGAAAGCGGCCTCTTTCGCGCCGGGTCGAAACCGGGTCAGAACCAGGTCGGTGCGAAGGGTTGCGTCGGGGTCTTGAACATCCGGTCGGCGACGGCCAGGGCGCCGTGACGCTCCTCCGTCACCAGATCCGCCGACACCAACAGGGAAGGCGCGTACCCGCCCAGGAGCATCGACCCGAGGCTCTGTACCGGAAGCGTCAGATCAGGGCTCTCAGTCGTGCGCTTCACCGTCGCGCCGGCCGGGCCGCCTTCCAGCGCGTAGACGCCGTCGGCGGGGCCGCCCTCGTCGCGGACGGACAGGACGATCCGGCCCTCGCTCTGGTACGTCCGCGCCGACAAGGCAGCGGAGGCATCGAGAACGCGCAGCCACAGCGTGTCGTAGCGGTCGGACTGGCGTGCCGCGCGCGGATTGCTCATGAACAGCCGCCAGGCGGCGTCGGCGCGCTCGGTCTCGACATCGACGCGGACGACCCAGTCCTGCTCCCACAGGAACTGCATCAGCCGCGCCCGCACCGCCGGGGTCTCGGCCAGGACCGACGCGCTGAGGGTCGTGTTCGGGGTGAAGCCGACGCGTTCGCCGGCGGACTTCGCCTGGTAGCTCGCCGAGCCGCGGATGATGCCGGCCTCGTCGCGCAGGACCGCGAACATCGTGCTCTTGTCCTCGGGCCGGCCCGCCGGGCGGACCAGACCGGCGTCCATCCGCCACCGCCACAGCGGCCGCTCGATCGCGCCGGGGGTCGTCGTGCGGATGCGGTCGTAGACGGCGGGCATCTCCTCGCACCACTGCTCGGCGCCGATCAGTTCGACCGTGCCGGGCAACGGGGCCCGCAGGGCGGCCGCGGTGGCGTCGATCTGGACCATGGCCTCTTCGGTCGCCGGGCCGTAGCCGAAGCGTCCGTAGATCGGCCATTCCGAGGGGATCAGGATGGAGGCGGCCTCGCCGCGCTCCGCCGACTGCCGGAGGCCGAGCGCCATCAGGCCTTTGAGGATGCCGCGGCGGCGATGCGTCGCCTGAACGGTCACCGCTGTGACGGCACCAACGCCGAGAGCCGCGCCGCCAGGGACTGTGAGGTCCGTGTGAAAAGTCGCGTGCGTGCCGACGATCTGCTCGCCATCGAAACCCCCGAGTACGCGTCCCTGGGAGATCCCCTCCTCCCACATGAGGCGGCGGAAGTCGCCTTGGCCGCGCTTCTCGTAGTGCAGGAACCCGACGCTGACCGCGTCGGACCAGGTGTCGAACTCCGAGTCGGAGACGGACTTGACGGCTATGGGCATGCTTGGTCCTCCCTGAGTGATCACTCCATGATCACTCAGGGTGCGGGCCCGCGCCCGGATTTTCGCTCAGCCCTGTTCGGCCAGCAGTTCCAGGTCCTCGGCGCTCAGCGTCACCGTCTTGACCAGCTCCCTGATCAGGTTCACGCTCAGCGTCGAGCCGACCGGCTCCCCCACCTCGTCGCGCATCAGCCCGCGCACGCCGCGGCGGTGCAGCCGTTCGCGCACCTCCTCGACCGTGTTCGCGACGGTGCGGAAGTTCCAGGACTTGGTCGTGTACGGCGAGGCGTTCGCCGTCTGGGCGGTGTCCTCCCAGGTCAGCGGGAGCGGGAAGGGCTCTTGGCCTTCCAGGTAGCGGCGGGCCAGCGCGGTGAGGACCAGGCGCTCGGCCGGGGACAGTTCGTAGACGGTCTCCGGGTCGACGGTCGCGGCCTTGGTCGTCGAGCGGGGGTGGCGGTCGTCGTCGTCCACCAGGCGGACCTCCACCAGGTGGGAGCGCTGCTTGGAGGAGTTGATGACCAGCGGGGTGTATCCGGGTTCGATGACGCGGCGGTGGCCGGTGAGCATCAGGGCGCCGTTGGGGAGTTCGATCGGGAGGTGGCCGGTGTTCGTGAGCCACCAGCCGCCGTCCGGGCCGGTGCAGGTGAAGACGCCGTGCCGGCGGCTGACCGTCGGGTCGTCGACGCCGACCGGGACGTGCACGTCCTCGCGGTCGCGGCCGAACAGCAGGGTGTACCGGCGCGCCGGGACCGCGTAGCCGCCTTCCGGGCCCAGCACGAAGATCGTGCCGGGGGGCGCCGCGGGGACTCCCTCGGAGGGACTGCCGGGCGGCAGCATCCGCGGGGGGAAGTGGGCGTTCGCCATGTCAGGGGCCTCCTTTCAGCTGGCGCCAGTGTAGGCGGACGGCGCGAGGACCGGTCCTCAACGATCATCAACAAATTGCCCTCGCACGACAGTGCTCGCTAACCTACGCAGCGTGAGTGCACGAAGCGGCGGGGGCGCCGATGGACACTGACGTCGCCGATCCGGTGGGTCCGGGCGACCCGCGCGAGATAGGCCAGTTCACCATCATCGGCGTGCTCGGCGCCGGCGGCATGGGCGAGGTCTTCCTCGGCACCCGCGAAGGACGCTACGTCGCGGTGAAGCGGGTGAAGCCGCGCCTGGTCTCCGGCGAGCGCTTCAACCGCGAGGTCGCGATCCTGCACCGGGTCCCCTTCGGCGTCGCGCCGTCGCTGCTGGCCAGCGACAGCACCGCGCCGGAGCCCTGGTTCGCGACCGAGTACGTGCCCGGCCTGACCGTGGAGGACGCCGTCCGCGCCTTCGGGCCGCTGGCCGCCGACGCCCTGTGGCTGCTGCTGGCCGAGACCGCCGCGCACCTGCAGGCCGTCCACGAGGCCGGGATCGTGCACCGCGACCTCAAGCCCGGCAACATCATGATGGTGCGCGACGGCGTGAAGCTCATCGACTTCGGCATCGCGCTGGCCGGCGACCAGTCCCGGCTGACGCGCAGCGGCTCGAGTTCGGGCACGCGCGGCTTCACCGCCCCGGAGCAGGAATCCGGCGACCGGGATGTGGCCGCGCCCGCGGACGTGTACTCGCTGGCCGCCACCCTGGTCTACGCGGCCTCGGTCCGGCTGCCCGGCGCCCAGCCCGACATCGCCCCGATCCGCGCCCTGGACGCCGCCCTGACGGGAATCGTCGAACGCTGTCTCGCCGCCGATCCCGACGCCCGGCCGACCGCCGCGGACCTGGTGGCCGCGGCCCGCGCGCACGCCGACTCCGTGAGCCCGTCCTGGCCGGCGGCAGTGACCGAGCGCATCGCGAAGCGCCGGACCTTCGCCTCAACGCCGGTGAGCGTGATCGACACCGTTCTGCCGCCGGAACCGGACGTGGACACGGAGCCGGAACCCGGCCCCCTGCAAGAGACAGCCGCCGGCACCAAGCCGGAACGACGCCGTCCCCGCTTCCTGATACCGCTCGCGGCGGTCACGGCGTTCTGCGCGGTCGTGGCCGGCGCGCTGGCGCTGCTGGCCTCGTCTCATCGGGGCGGTGCGGCACACGCGTCCTCCCCGACATCAGGTATCGGCATCGTGCCGATCGCCGGGACCCAGTCCTCGTCGGCGGGGAGCGGCGGCACTACCCCGCGCCCGCCGACACCGACCACACCCGGCGCGACCACCCCGTCGGCGGGGACGTCGTCGAACACCGCCACCGGGCCCGGCTCCGGGACCACGACCCCGCAGGGGCCCGGCTCGTCGTCGAAGAACGGCGGCGGTGGCAGCAGCTCGGCGGGACGGCCCGTGACCACCGGCACGGCTCCGAGCACTCCCCCGAGTTCGCCCCCGGCTCCCAAGCCCGGCCCCAGCCCGACCGCCTCGTCGATCCCGGGCATCAACAGCGCCGACGATCCGGCACGCGTCTCGAACTCCGAGGTGGACGTCAACTACGTCGCCAACGACGCCGAGTGCTCAGCCTGGCTGGACACCGACGGGTCGGGCAACCTGGCGGGAGTGCTCAACACTTCGCTGTACCAGTCCTGTGTGGCCGAAGTGATCCGCAGTGACGGACTGACCCTCACCTTCAGCGCGTCGCAGTATGCCGAGAAGACGAGCTTCATCGCGGACCAGGGCTACACCATGCAGGTCTGCGTGTGGCACGCGGACGAGAAGAGCAACGAGAAGTGCTCGCCGCTCTACGCCATGAGCGGCACCACCCCGGTCCAGCGCTAAAGCTCACTCTGTTCGGCGGCGACCAGGGCGTCGACGTCTTGCCGGGTGTCCGCGCGCGCCTGGAATCGCAGGTCCACGCTGACGTTCAGGCCGTCGCCGCCGCCGAGCTCCCGCACCACCGAAACGGCGTCAGGGTCCTGACATCGGAACGTCTCGGGCTGGTCCAGCGGGAGCTCGGCGACCACCTCGCACTGGCCCGCCGGCCGGCCGTTCACGCGCACGCTCGCGGTCACGTCGGCGACGACGGATCCGGTCGGGTCCGCGCCCGAGGCGACGACGCCGTCCGCCTCGACCGAGCACGCGTTCTGGGCGCAATTCAGCTTCGGTTCTTGGCCGTAGCGGAAGACGATGCCGAAGTCGAGCGCGCCGGCGAGCGCCTTGGTCTGGTCGACCAGGCCGCCGAGGACGTCCTTCGCAGCGCTCTGTGACACGGTCTCGACATCGGCCGGCTGCCCCGGGCCGGTCGTCGCGGGAACGAGGCGGAGCACGCGGTAGGGCTGCGTCGTCGAGATGTACAGCACGCCCGCCGACGTAGCCACCGGCACCGCCGCATCGCCGTTCACCAGCGTGGTCGGGACGGTCGGCGACGGGAAGCCGGCGTCCGGCGCGGGCAGTGCGGACCGCAGCGAGGCCGCCAGGTCCCCCGCCGAGGCCAGGCCGGACGGCAGCAGCGCTTCCAAGGCGCCCTCGCCGGTGACCCACTCGCCCCGCACCGAATCCGCCGTCACGCCGGACGGCAGCTCCCCCAGGAGACCGGCCGAAGCCGGGTCGTCGGCCTTGAAGTAGGTCCGGCCGCCGACCTGGAGGACGCCGAGCTTCCCGTCGCCGAGATCGAGGTCGCCCTGGGCCTGGCCGCCGGGGGCGATCGTGAGCTGCCAGGAGGCGCGGCCGTCGGGCGAGAGTCCGGAGTAGCGCAGCAGCTGCTGGCCGGACAGGTTAGCGAGGGCTTGCGACAGGAGGCTGGATGCGGCCGGCGGCTTCGGTGCGCTCGACACCGGCGGTCCGCCCACCGCCGGCGGCAAGCTCGACGCTGGCGGCAAGCTCGACACCGGCGGCAAGCTCGGCATGCTGGTCGAAGCCGGAGTGCCCGACCGCATCGCTATCGCCGTCGCAGCGAACGCCACAATGGCGACCAGCGCTCCGGCTCCGATCACGAAGCGACCGCGCTGATGGGCCGGCGATCGCCCAGCGGGAGAATGGCTGACCGGGATAGTCGGCATTCGGGTGTCGCCCCCCGCCGACCGCTGCGCACCGGAGACCCTTCCGGTCGCGACCGATCGGCCGTGCCCGTTCGCCGGATTCGCTCCCCACAGCGTCCGGGGCTGGGGCGCCACCGCCGTCATCGATCCCTGATCCACCCGCGCCCCGATCCGGGCCGGCCGCGTGGACCCGACCGGCGGCGGCGCCCCCAGCGGTGGCGGCACGGAGCGCGGCGTCCGTTCCCAGAGCGGCAGTGGGCGCTCCATCGCACCTCCCAGTCGGCAGTGCACGCGAACTCTGACGGCGAGCGTAGGTCGGCGCGCTCAGGACCGGTCCTCTGCCGGTTTGCCTAGCCTGCTCCCCAGCGACGCCCGTGCGGCGGGCGAGAGGGAGGCGATCGGGATGTCCGAGGCAAGAGGTGTGCTGCTGCCGGCCTACGTGCTGGTCGACGAATCGGCGTCGATGGGTCCCTACGTGGACGACCTCTCCGCCGGGCTGGTCTCGCTGTGCGAGGAGCTGCGGGCCGCGCCGATGCTGGCGGCCAAGCTGCGGTTGGCCGTGCTGGGGTTCTCCGACGACGTCCGGGTGCACCTCGCCGTGGCCGACATGCGGCAGGAGACGAGCCTGCCGCGGGTGACGGTGCGCGGCAGCACCAACTACGGCGCGGCGTTCTCCGATCTGGCCGGCCGCATCCCGACCGATGTGCGCTTCCTTCGCGACGAGGGCTACAAGGTGCACCGTCCGGTGGTGTTCTTCCTCAGCGACGGCCAGCCCACCGACTTCGGCTGGAAGCGGGCGCTGGGCAGGCTGACCGACCGGCAGCGGATGCCGGCCGCGCCGAACATCATCGCCTGCGGCATGGGCTCGGCCGAGCGCCAGACCATCGCCGAGGTGGCCTCCCGGCCGGAGTTCGGGTTCATCGCGCAGCGCGGCGCCGATCTCGGGAAGGCGATCTCAGAGTTCTTCCACGCGCTGACCGCCAGCCTGATCGCCTCCAGCCAGGCGCTGAACTCCGACCACCCGCAGCTGGTGGTGACCAAGCCGGAGGGCTTCTCGATCGTGCTGGACGAGGTCACGCCGTGAGCCCGAGCGTCCTGGCCGCCGGCGACGACACCGCGCCGTGGCCCCGGATCACCGTGGACACCCCCGGCGCCGAGTTCGAGCCGCGACCGCCCGGCCAGTTCGCGTTCGACTTCCCGGACACCGAGTGCGACGGGTGGTCGACCCCTGATTTCACGGTCCGCTCCGCCTCGGTGCGCGGGGCGAGCCACCGCTTCTACCGCAAGCCGCGGCAGGACTGCGCGCGCATCGCCGTGCACGAGGCCTCCGGCACGGTGGTGTTCGCGGTCGCCGACGGCGTCTCCGGCGCCACCGACTCCCAGCTCGGCGCGGTGGAGGCCTGCCGGGCCGCGGTGGAGCGGCTGCTGCACGTGCTGTCGCAGGGCGGGCCGCTGGACCTCGACGGTGTCGCGCACCACGCCGCCGAGCGCCTGAGGCAGCTGGTGGCGTGGCGGCTCGGCAGCACCGATCCGCAGTCCTCGGCGGTGGCCGCGCAGTGGTACGCCACGACGCTGGTCGCCGGGATCGTCCAGCCGGACTCGTCCGGGCCGCACGTCCAGCTGTTCCGGATCGGCGATTCCGGCGCCTGGCTGCTGGACCGCGCGACCGGTTCCTACCACGCGCTGTTCGGGTCGAAGACGGGCGCGGCGGCCGACCTGGTGTCCACCGCGGTCGTGCCGCTGCCGCACGTGCCCGAGGCCGTCGAGGCGGTCGCCGAGCACCTGACGCCCAGCGAGGTGCTGCTCGTCGGCACCGACGGCTTCGGGGACCCGCTGGGCGACGGGGACGGCCGGGTCGGCGCGCTGTTCGCGCGCCACCTCGCGGTGCCGCCGAGCCCGCTGCGGCTGGCGCACGTCCTGGACTTCTCCCGCGAGACCTTCGACGACGACCGGACCCTGGTGGCGGTCTGGCCCGGACCCGCTGGAGCGGCGCCATGACCGGCAGCACAGGCAACACCGGCAGCACCGGCAGCACCGGTAGCACCGGTAGCACCCGGACCGTCGACCACGGCGGCCTCGCCCTCGGCGCCGAGCTGGGCCGCGGCGGCCAGGGCACGGTCTACGCGGTCACCAACCGGCGGATCAACGAGGCGGTCGACGGCGGCTGGGAGGTCGTCTACAAGGAGTACAACGCCGCCACGCTCGCCCAGCTCGACGCCGACGCCCTGCGTGCCATGGTCGATCTGCTCGGCGATCTGGACGCCGACGACGCGCGCTGGCTGTGCGAGAAGACGGCGTGGCCGGTCGCGGTGGTCGAGCGGTCCGGCCGGGTCTGCGGCTTCCTGATGCGCGCCGTCCCCGACCGCTTCCGCTTCAGCGTGCGCAGCCTGTCCGGCGCAGCTTCGCCGAAGCAGGTCCTGGCCACCTTGGAGTTCCTACTCAACGACGAGGCCTACATCGCCGGCATCGGGCTGGCCATCAGCCCGCGCGACCGGCTGGAACTGCTGGCCGACCTGGCCGCGAGCCTGGACCGGCTGCACCGCATGGGCATCGCGGTCGGCGACCTGTCGCCGAAGAACCTGCTGTTCGCTACCGGCCGGGACCCGGGATTCTTCCTCATCGACTGCGACGCCATGCGCCTGCACGGTGTCAGCGCCCTGCCACAGGTCGAGACCCCGGACTGGCAGGCACCGGCCGGCGAGGAGAAGGCGACCCGCGCGACCGACGTCTACAAGTTCGGGCTGCTCGCGGTCCGCATGGCGGCCGGCGACCAGACGACGACGGACACCCTGCGGCTCGAGGCGATCAGCGGCGACCTGGGAGATCTGGCGCGCGCGAGCCTGGATGCGGACTCCGCGCGGCGGCCGACGACGCCGGCGAGCTGGATCGCGCAGCTGAACGCCGCCGCGCACGTCGCGCCTCCGGTTCCGCAGCTTCCGCCGCCAGTACCGTCGCCATCACCATCACCATCGACATCGCCGACACCGGGGACGGCGCCGCAGTACACGGCGCAGAAGGCGGTCGGGAAGATCCTCGCCCGGATCGGCGGGCTGGCGACCGCCCTGGCGATCGTGCTGGCGATCGTCTTGACAAGCAGCCACAACGCGAAGGTCGCGAGCGGCAGCAGCGGCAGCAGCGGCAGCAGCGGCAGCAGCAGCGGCAGCAGCAGCGGCAGCAGCGGGAGCACGTACACGACGTCGACCTCGGGCGGCTACGGTTCGACGGGTGGTTCGAGTGGGTCGAGCGGCACGGGTGGCTCCAGCGGCACAAGCGGTACCGGCGGGGACAGCTCCACCGGGGGCGACAGCACAACCGGCTCCAGCGGCGGCGACAGTTCGAGCGGGGGCGACAGTTCGAGCGGCGGAACCGCCTCGGGCGACACCGGCGGCTTCACCCCGCAACCACCCCCGCCGGACCTCGTCAAGACCCTGCAGATCGGCGACTGCGTCAACGACAGCGACCCGTCGACCTCATCGAGCGCGAACTTGTCCTCGTCCAGCTGTATCCCGGGCTCCTTCAAAATCGTCGGCGCCTTCGACGACACCACGGACATGAAATCCTGCAACAGCGTCGACGACGTCTCACAAAGCGTCGCCTCCCCCTCGGACAACCGTGTGGTGTGCCTGAGCTACCAGGCCGACGGCACCGCCTACTGGGCCAAGCCGGGACAGTGCGTCTACGGCCTGAACAGCTCGGGCAGCACCTGGGACGTCGAGGACTGCCAGACCGGCAACTTCAAGGTCGTGGGCCGCTATCCCCAGACCGTGGACAAGAGCCGCTGCCCGGCCTGGCCGCAGAGCAACGAGGACTACACCTACTCCAACAGCGACTCGGGCCTACAGGTCCTGCTGTGCTTGGTGATGAACTACCCCGACGCCCTGGGCACCGCCACACAGAACGAGTGCCTCGTGAAGAACGGCGACACCTTCACCAACGTCGACTCCTGCCCGAACTCGAACGTCGTGGTCTCCGGCCGCACCGGCACGTATGACGACCCCGGCTTCTGCGGCAACGACGGTGCGCAGTGGTGGCGTCCGACCGACTTCCCCGATCTGGGGTACACCGTGTGCTGGCGCTGGAAGCAGTGAACGACGTCGGCGCCTCGTCACCAAGCGGGACGAGGCGCCACCGTGAGCAAGTGCGACTTCAGCGGACAGGAGAGGACATATGGCTTATGAACATTGCATTCTCGACGTTGTGGTGCGACTTCGCGCCGGCCAGGCCGACGCCGAGAACAGCGGCCACGGACAGCAACGCTGCTGCCGCGATGAACTTGCGCATGCGCTCTCATTTCTCACGGGACATCAGGATTTCGGGACGACCCTCGCCGAGCGTCCATCAATGCGACCGTAGCTTCCGACTCGGCTTCGACTCGGTACCGACGCAGTGCTGCAGATTCGGCGCAGGCGTGCAGTATGTACCCTGAGACCCGTCCGGAACCAATCCTGCTGTTAACAGTTCCGGCACACCCCGGTCACTGAGCGATCAACTCACCATGGTGCCCCGCCCGCGCGCACGGTCGTTCCGGTCGCCCACCCAGCCGGCGCCGCAAACGTCCGGGCCCAGTTCGCATCCGCTTGAATACTCAGACATAGGTATGTATGGTTTCGTACCGTCTTCGAGCGGGAAGATGTGCCACAGTGCTCTTTCGTGACCTTTCGCCCAAATCGGCGCTTCTTGAGCGGATGTCGGCGGTGCGGACATGCGAGGTATGGAATGGAACCGCGGGGCAGCACGGGGGCGCGGCGACGACTGAACGAGATCCAGTCGCAGTTGCTCTCCGCCAGGCACGACGCAGGCCTTACCCAGTTGACCCTCAGTGCCCTCGTCGGCGTCGCGAGCCGGTCCCTGCGGGACTGGGAGAAGGGCCGCGACACACCCAGCCTCAGGCATTTGATCAACTGGGCCAATGCCCTGGAATTCCGCTTGGCCATCGTGGATCCGCTCACGAACACACCGCATTCGCCGGTCGCGTCGCAGGACGACGATCCCTTTGAGATTCACGAACTGCGACGATTAACAATGCCGCTGGAGAGCATCCGGAGACAGCGAGAGCTGTCGCAGGGCGACCTGGCGCTGCTGCTCGGAGTAAGCAGATCGTCTGTGCAGCGCTGGGAAGACGCGGAGAAGTTCCCCCGTCCGGCCACGCTGATCGCCTGGGCCGGCCGGCTGAAGTGTGCCGTCAGGCTGGACCACGTCGGATCAGCGGATTGACGTTGATTTCGCGCCAGTCTGCCTTCCCCCGCCCTTATTTTTTGGCGTGAAATAGCTCTGGAGCCCGATTACAGCAGGTGCAACCATGGATGCTGAGCAACGTCCTGCAGTGCGTGAGGGGAGCACCCATGCAGTACACCGTGCTCGGCCCCGTCGGCATCATCAGGAGCCAAGATTCTTTCCAGACCGCCGGCACCGCCAAGGAACAGGGAGTCCTGGCGATCTTGTTGATGGAGCGCGGGCATGCCGTGTCCGCGGAGACGCTCGCCGATCGTTTGTGGGATGAGCATCCGCCTCAGCAATTCCGTGCCACATTGCAAGCCCATATTTCTCGGCTGAGGAGGCGGTTGCGGGAGAGCGGGCAGGCGGCTGAGGTCATCGCCAACAATCAGGCCGGTTATCGCATCGATGTTCCCGCCGATCAGGTCGACGTGCATCATTTCGATCTGCTGGTATCGAAGGCTCGGGCGCATGCCGCGGTGGATCCGCTTTCGGCGCGCACGTTGCTGCGGCAGGCCGAGGGGTTGTGGAGGGGGGAGCCTCTTGCCGGCCTGGCCGGGAGTTGGGTGGAGACGATTCGGCGCGTCCTCAATGACAAGCTGCGCAGTGTGCTGCTCAAGCGGCTGGAGCTGGATCTGCAGACCGGTGGCAGTGCCGACGACGCCGTCGCGGAGCTGACCGGGCTGGCCGCCGGCAGCCGGATCGACCAGCGCGTCATCGAGATGCTCATGATCGCCCTGGACCGTGCCGGGCGCCCCGGCGACGCCCTGGCCCTCTACCAGGACGTCCAGACCCGGCTTCGCGAAGAGACCGGCACGTATCCACGTGCCGAACTGCGGATGCTGCACCAGCGTCTTCTCAACGGCTCCGCGCAGCACCAGCCGGCCGCCCCGTCCGCCCAGCCGGTCACGCCGCGGGCCGTCGACACCCTCGACCCCGATCCGCCTTACGTGGCCGGACGGGAAGAAGAACTTTCAAGCATTCTCACTGCCGTGACAGAGGATCTGCGTTCCGGGAATCGGGGAGCGATGGTCCTTATCGACGGATTGCCGGGCATCGGCAAGACAACGCTCGCCCTCCAGGCAGCCCACCGATTGCGCGCGCGATGTCCGGATGGCGCTTTGCAACTCAACCTGCATTCGCACGACCCCCATATGCCGCCGCTGGATCCGCGGCAGGCGTTGACCCAACTGCTCGACGCGCTCGGCACGCCCTACCGCGACCTGGCGCGTGCCGACACCGTGCCGGCCCTGGGCGCGCTCTGGCGTAAGCGCACCAACGGCAAACGCCTGCTGATCCTGCTCGACGACGTCCTGAACACCGCACAGATCGAGCTGCTGCTGCCTGCGACCACGGGCACCGTCATGGTCATCACCTCGCGCCGCCGCCTGACCATGACGCCCGGCAACCGCCAGCACACCTTGGGCCCGCTGCCCGATTCCGCCGCCACCGCGCTGCTGGCGCACATCACCGACAGGACCCTGCCGGACGACGAGGACCTCGTCCGGTTCACCCGCTGCTGCGGCGGCCTGGCCCTGGCGATCACAGTGGCCGCGGGCCATCTGCGCAGCCGGCCGGTCTGGACGGTCGGGGATCTGGTCTCCCGCCTGTCCACGACCTCCCAGTCGCTCGCCGACGACCCCCTGACCAGCCCGATCCACACCGCGTTCGCGATGTCCTACCAGACACTGAACAGCACGCTGCGCGACCTGCTCCGCTACATCGCGGCCCACCCCGGTCCCGATATCGGCTTGCCGGCGGCGGCCGCGATGTCCGGCGTGACGCTCACCGACACCGACGTCAGGCTGGACGCGCTGGTGGATCACCGCCTTCTGAATCTCGCCAGCGCGCACCGCTACCGCCTGCACAACCTGCTCCGCCAGTACATCCTGGCCCAGGCCGATGAGCAACAGAACCTTGACAACCATCAGGGAGTCGGGCGCGCCATAACGTTCTACGCGTCCGCCGCCGCGCGTGCCGATCACGCCTTGCACCCACGTCGGCGGGAGCTGGCGTACCCGGCGCCTTCGGCCCAGGTCGAGGGCGTCCGCCTGGACACCGCCGAGCAGGCGCGCACCTGGCTCGACGCCGAGCACCTCAATCTGTCCGCGGTCACCACCTGGTCGGTGCAGCTCGGCCGTGGAAGACAGGTCGGGCTGCTCCCCCACGTCCTCGTTCAGCACCTGGACCGGCGCGGCCGCTGGCCTCAGGCGCTTGAGCACGTCAACGAACTGCTCGGTGCGACTGATCCCCGCTCCCCCGGCGACGGCGACGGCGACAAGCCGGACACCGTCACAGCATGCCTGCTCACGGACCAGGCCGGACTTCTCGTCCGCGCCAACGAGGTCGACAAAGCGTTGGAAGCCGCTGACGCAGCGCTCGCCATATGGGAAGCCGGCGACGACCGCTACGGACAAGCAGACGCACACATCCAGATCGGACGCGCCCACGACGCCTTCGAGCGCCACAATGAAGCCGTCCAAGCCTTCAGCACGGCGGCCGCCCTCTACGAGAGCCTCGGCGACCAGGGCCGGGTGGCGGTGGCCGAAGACCAGTGGGCCGTCTCGGCGTTTCAGCAAGGCCACCGGGACGAAGCCTTCGCCCTCAGCCGCCACGCGCTGGAGATCGCCAGACAGGACAACAACCTGGCGAGCATCTGCGACATCCTCACCAATTTGGGAGAGATGCACCGCAGAGCGGACCAGAATGACGAGGCTCTCGTCTGCTTCCACGAAGCCAGCACTCTGTCGACGACGCTCGGCGACCCGCTCAACAGCGCCGTCCTCGGCCACAACATCGGCGCCATCTACGAAAACGCCGGAGACCACCGCCGAGCCCTGGCATCGACGCGCGCCGCGCTGGTGCAGTTCCGGGAACTCGGCTCGTCTCGCGGAGAGATCGATTGCCTCCTTCTGCTGGCCACCGCGCACACCAACCTCGCGGAGCATGACGCGGCGCGCCAAGAGATCCAACGCGCTGTCGATCTCGCCGAGCAGACCCACGATCAGCGGCGGCTGTCGCAGATCCACCTCGCGCGGGGAGCAGCGCATACGGCTGCAGGGGATTCCCAGGGAGCTATCGACGCCTACGAGTCGGCCCTCCGCATCGCCGAACAGATCGGCGCTGCACCCGAGGTGAGCCAGGCACGAGCCGCTCTGGCCCGTTGGAAGCAGTGAAGCAAGGCGCTGACAAAAATTGTTGACCCAAAGGTGAACCCTTTTATAGATCGACAGCGTCGTAGGGTTCGTGAGAACCATGAGAAGCCATGTCCAGCCGGGCCTGTGGGCCGCGGGCTGTGCCGTCGCGCTGGCGGTGACCTGTGTCGCCGCCGCGCCGGCCAACGCACAGGCACCCAGCGCGGCATCGGGAGACGGAACGTTGCAGGGCGCGTTCGCGGCGGCCGCGCACGAATCCGGGGTGCCGCTGAACGTCCTTGAGGCGCTCGCATATCAGGAGTCTGCTTGGAACGACCACGGTGGTGCGCCGTCCACCTCCGGCGGTTACGGGATCATGCAGCTCACCGACGTCTCGGCCTCGACGCTGGACGGGCTCGACCCGGACAGCGCCAAGGCGGCGGCGATCGAGGCTGATCCGACGCTGGCCACCGCGCAGAGCGCGGCGAAGCTGATCGGGAAGGACAAGAGCGCCGTCGAGCGGGACGACGCGACGAACATCCGCGCCGGTGCCGCGCTGCTGGCGTCCGACGCGAAGAAGCTCGGCGGCGGGAAGCTCCCGGCCTCCGCCGGGGGCTGGTACGCGGCCGTCGCCAAGTACAGCGGTGCCGCCGACGCCGCGACGGCGAAGCAGTTCGCCGACCGGGTGTTCACCACCGTGCGGACCGGCATGGCCACCCCCGCCCTGACGCTCGCGGGCGACCCGTCCGTCGCGGCGGACGCCAGCTCTCTCAGCGCTCTGCATCTGAGCGCACAGGCGGTGACCAAGGCGGCGACGACCTCGCCGAAC
This sequence comes from Catenulispora sp. GP43, assembly GCF_041260665.1. NCBI lineage: Bacteria > Bacillati > Actinomycetota > Actinomycetes > Catenulisporales > Catenulisporaceae > Catenulispora > Catenulispora sp. GP43. The sequence goes on from NZ_JBGCCT010000015.1 coordinate 227,538, forward strand.
GGCACGCCGCTGCCGGAGTGCCCCGCCGACCTCAACTGCGACTACAACCCGGCGGCGCTGGCGCTGAACAACCCCGCGGACCTGTCGAGCTACGGCAACTACGACCCGGCGAACCGGCCGGCGCAGTCGGCGATCCGCTACATCACGATCCACGACACCGAGGACACCTACGCCGGGGCGATCTCGACGTTCCAGAACCCCGCGGTCTACGCCTCGGCGCACTACATCGTCCGTTCCTCGGACGGCCATGTGACGCAGGCCGTGCCGACCCAGGACATCGCCTGGGACTCCGGCAACTGGTCGATCTACCAGCACGCGGTCTCGATCGAGCACGAGGGCTGGGCGATCCACGGCGCCTCCTGGTACACCGAGGCGCAGTACGAGACCACCGCGGAACTGGTGCGCTATCTGGCTGCCCGGTTCAACATCCCGCTGGACCGGCAGCACATCTTCGGCCACGACGAGGTGCCCGGCTCCAAGGACGCGAACCAGACCAGCCAGCACTGGGACCCGGGTCCGTACTGGGACTGGTCGCACTTCATGGACCTGGTCGGGGCGCCGATCGTGCCCTCCTTCAGCCCCTCGAAGCTGGCGGACCCCAGCTTCGACCCGCTGGGCTCCGTGGTGGTCGTGAAGCCCGACTTCCAGGGCAACCTGCAGGTGGTCTCCGGCTGCACCACGGCCAACGACCCGACGCCGGGCGCGGTCCCGGGCCAGTGCGGCGAGCAGCCGTCGCAGCCCACGAACTTCGTCTGGCTGCGCACCGCCGCGGACCCGAACGCGCCGCTGCTGTCCGAGCCGTACCTGCACGCCGACGGCTCTGCGGGCACCGACGCCGCCGACGACTGGGGCGACAAGGCGGTGACCGGTGAGAAGTTCGTGGTCGCGGACCGCAAGATCACCTCGGACGGTCTGTGGACGGCGATCTGGTACGGCGGCCGCGAGGCCTGGTTCGAGAGCCCGTGGTCGAACTTCTCGGCCCTGCCCTCCTCCGCGACGGTCGTCACCCCCAAGCCCGGTGTGACCTCCATCCCGGTCTACGCGACGGCGGCCCCGGAGGCGTCGGCCTACCCGGCGCCGATCGCGGCGGTCGACCTGCGCACACCGAAGCTGCTGACCCTGTACTCGATCCCGGCCGGCCAGTCGTACGTGGCCGCCGGACCCGCCGTGAACGGCGAGTACTGGTACGCGCGCAACATCGACGGCTCCGCGCCGGACGACCGCACGGACGTGGTCGGGACCACGATGTTCTACCTGATCCAGTACAACCACCGGATGGCGTGGGTCAACGCGGCCGACGTGACCGTATCGCAGTCCTGATTCAATATCGCGGTCCTGATTCGCTGAACCGCAGGTGGCGGCCGTCGTATCGCTCGTGACACGGGCGATGCGACGGCCTTGGTGCCACAATGGTCTGTCATGGACTCGATAGACGCGGCCGAGTTGGCCCTGAGCCTGCCCGAGGTCGACCCCGACCGTCCGAGCCCGGCGCGCATCTACGACTTCTGGCTCGGCGGCTCGCAGAACTTCGAAGCGGACCGCGAGGCCGGCCGCCGGGCCGCCGCGGCGATGCCCTCGCTGCCGGCCTCCGCCCAGGCCAACCGGCTGTTCCTGCGGCACCTGGTCGAGAACCTGGCCGCCGAGCGCGGGATCACGCAGTTCCTGGACCTCGGCTCCGGCGTCCCCACGGTCGGCAACGTGCACGAGGTCGCGCAGGCGGCCGACCCGGACGCGACGGTCGTCTACATCGACCTGGACCCGGTGGCCATCGCGCACGCGCGGGCTTTACTGGCCGACAACGCGACCGCCCACGCGGCGCTGGCCGATCTGCGCGAGCCGGCGGCCGTCCTGGAGCACCCGCTGGTCCGCGACGCCATCGACTGGAGCGAGCCGGTCGCCGTGCTGCTGTTCTCGGTGCTGCACTTCATCCCGGACTCCGGCCGTCCCGGGGACCTCATCCGCGCCTTTCTGGGCCCGTGTGTCCCGGGCAGCTACCTGGCGCTCTCGCACGGCGCACCCGACGTCGACGCGCCCGAGGCGCAGAAGGCCGCGGTCCGCGAGTACGCCTCGCGCACCGGTGTGCCGGTCACGCCGCGCACCGCCGGGCAGATCACGCCGTGGCTCGCGGACTTGGAGATCCAGCCGCCGGGCGTGGAGGACATCCGGGTGTGGGTGCCCGCGCTGAACGAGAGCCACCAGATGATCGCACCGTTCGTCGGGGCACTGGCCCGCAAGCCCGCCTGACCACAGCGGGCCCGCCCGAGATGTGTATCAGCACCTAGAGTGGCGTCGTGAATCAGGGAATGCCGACCATCGCGCTCAGCTACACCACCCCCTTCTTCGGGGCCGACCCGGACCGCCTGGTCACCGTGGCCCGCCAAGCCGAGGAGTCCGGCTTCGAGGCCATGTACGTGCCCGAACACGTGGCCGTCTACCCGGGAGCCGCGATCGGCGGCTGGCAGATTCCGACGGACATCCCGTTTCCGGACCCGCTGGACATCCTGACCTTCGTCGCCGCGAACACCGAGCGGCTGCTGCTGGGCACCGGGGTCCTGCTGCTGCCGTACCACCATCCCGTCACCCTGGCGAAGCGCCTGGCCACCATCGACGTCCTGTCGCGCGGCCGCATGCGTCTGCTCGGCATCGGCGTCGGCGCCCTGCCCGGCGAGGCGGCGGCGGTCGGCGTCGACTACACGACCCGCGGCCGGCGCACCGACGAGGCGATCGACGTGATGCGCGCGCTGTGGGCGCCGGACCCGGACGGCGCGACCTTCCACGGCGAGTTCTTCACCCTGGACAACATCCACAGCTACCCGAAGCCGCTGGCGGAATCCAGCCTGCCGATCCACATCGGCGGATCGAGCGAGGCCGCGGCCCGGCGCGCGGGACGGCGCGGCGACGGCTGGCTGCCTGGCGGCTCGCTCACCGCCGAGGGGCGCAAGGCGCTGTGGGAACTGGTGAAGTCGACGGCGGAGCAGGCGGGGCGCGACCCGGGCGCGATCGACTACACGCGGATGGGATCGCTGGAGATGACGCCGGAGGAGGCCGAACAGCTCGGGACGCAGGGAGTCACGCGCATTGTGGTCGGTGCGCCGGCCGGGGAGCCGGACGAGCAGTGTGCCCAGTTGGTGGAGTTCGCTGAGCGGTTCGGCCTGGGGAAGGGCTGAGGCGCGGCGGATTCACCAACCCGCCGCAGCCTGCGCTCGCTGCACTACCCCGCGCAGATCCGCTCGACGAACTCACCCAACTGCCGCTCGCTCAGGTGCGCCGCCAGGTCCGCCTCGCTGATCATGCCGACCAGACGCTTGTTCTCCACGACCGGCATGCGCCGGATGCGGCGGCTCTCCATCTCGTGCAGCACCTCTCCCACGTCGGCCCCGGCGTCGACCCAGCGGGGCGTGCCCTCGCAGAGGTCGGCGCAGCGGACGTGCGAGGGGTCGTGGCCGAGGGCTACGCACTTCACCACGATGTCGCGGTCGGTGATGATCCCGCACAGGCGCTCGTTCTGATCGCTGACCGGCAGGGCGCCGACATCGAGCTCGCGCATCAGCTCGGCGGCGCGGTCCAGGGTCTCCTCGCGGTAGATCCACTGGGCGCCGGGATGCATGATGTCCTTGGCAGTGGCCATGATCGCCTCCGTGGGCTCGGCCCCGTTGTGACTGCCCCTTCTATCGTGGTCACCAGATGCAGGGATGCGCCACCGGAGCCGCGATCACGCGGCCGCGAGCAACCGCCGCACGAAGTCGTTGCGGAACTTCCCTTCGGGGTCATAGCGGTCCACCAGCTCCCGGAAGTCGCCGGCCCGCTCGTACCCGGCCATCGCAGCCGCCGGGCCGCCCGAGAACACCTTCCCCCAATGCGGACGCGCCCCCAGCGGCATCAAGGCCCGCTCGACCGCCGCCAGCGCCGGTTGCACGGCGGCCCGGTCGGCGATCCACGTGAAGTGGACCGCCACGCTGTCCCGCCGGTAGGCCGGGCTGAGCCACAGCTCGTCGGCGGCGACGGTCCGGATCTCGGAGATCTGCACCACCGGGGCGACGAGCGGCCCGAGTTCGCGCACCGCGTCGAGCGCCTCGGCGGCCCGCGACCGGGGGACGAAGAACTCTGATTGGAGCTCTGCGCCGCTGCTCGGTGTGAACTCGGGACGGAAATGCGGCAGCCGCTCATGCCAGGGTCCCGGGACGCCCAGCTGCTCGGTGCAGTTCTCGGCGGACATGCCGGGGATCGGGTGCGCGGCACGCGTCGCGAGACGGCCGCCCAGCCAGCCGTCCTCGGGCCGGGGAGTCTCCAACGCCTCCCCGACCACCTTCGTCTTCACCCAGACCGACGCCTCGCCCCGCCACTCCGTGAAGGCGCTGACGCTGTATCCGGCGGAGAAGACCTCCTCGAACCGGGCGATGAGCTCGGGTACCGCAATGCCCTCATACACAGACTGTGCGACGTCGAACGTGGGCACCACGTCCACCGTCATCCGCGTGACCACTCCCAGTGCTCCGAGCCCGACCACGGCACCGTCGAAGTCCGCCGAATCCCCCCGACTCAGCTCGACGACATCGCCATCCGGCCCCACCAGCTGCATGCCGCTCACGAGAGACGCAAGCCCCTGATTCCCGTCCCCGGAGCCGTGCGTGCCGGTGGCGCACGCCCCGGCCAGCGAGATGTGCGGGAGCGAGGGCAGCGCCGCCAGGGCGAACCCCGCGGCGTGCAGTCGCGCCGCGAGATCCGCCAGCCGCAGGCCGGCCGAGACGGTCGCCGTGCCCGCGTCCGGGTCCACCCGCGCCTCGGCCGGCAGCGCGTCGAGCACGACGAGGTCGCCATCAGTGTCGGTGTCGGCGAGCCGGTTGAACGAGTGCCCGGTCCCGAGCACCCGCACCGACCGCGCCCCGGCCACGATCCGCCGCACCTCGTCGAGCGAGGCCGGATAGTGGCTCCGGGCGGGGCTGAAGACGACGTTCCCAGCCCAGTTGCGGATCTGTGTGCTCATCGGTCGGGATCTCCCAGTGTTCTCGGTAACATCGCCGACCATCGAGTCACGCCGCGGACCCGGATGTCAACGCCAGGACAGGTCCGGTGCTCCGGCCGGCTGACGCCCGGCGGCGGGAGCGGATCCGTCGGTGCCGGCGAGGCCGCCGGTGCCTCCGAGGCCGCCAAGCCCGCCAAGGCCGTCGGCCAAGCGCTCCAGCGTGACGTTCGCCGCCGCGAGGTCCTGCACGCCCAACCCGATCAGCTTGCAGACGGTGATCTGCTCATCGGCGGAACGGCCGGACGTCAGTCCGGCGACGAGCTCGCCGAGTTCGATCGGCTCGGCCTTCGGTCGCACCCCTGCGCGGTGCGCATAGGCGAGATCGCCATACAGAGCGGTCAGTTCACGGCTGTCCACGACCACCAGATCGGCCCGGGCCACAACCGCCGGAGCGAGCTCCACCTTGCCCGCGTCGTCCGCGCCCATGGAGGTCACATGCGTTCCCGGCGCCAGCCAGTCGGCCTCGACCAACGGCTGGGTGGCAGCTGTCGCCGTGATCAGGACGTCAACGCCGACAACGGCATCGCGCGCCGTTGGTACGACCAGGACGTCGACTCCGTCCAACCGCCGCCGAAGTGCCGCAGCCACGCGTCGGGCCGCCTCGGCGTTTCGCCCCCAGATCCGCACGGAGGCCACAGGACGCTCGGCAGCCGCGGCGAGAACCTGGAGGTACGCCTGCACCCCGGTACCCAGTACTCCCACGGTACTGCTGTCCTCCCGGGCCAACAGCCGCGTGGCCAACGCGCCGGCCGCCGCGGTCCGTACGTCGGAGAGGTGGTGACCGTCGCGGAGCAACGCCACCGGCTCGCCGGTCCGCGCGTCGAAGGCCATGATCACCCCGCTCGCGCCGTGGCCGGCGAACCAGCTGCCGACCTTGACGACGAACACCGGCGAGCCGGGCAGCCATGCGGACTTGACGTGCACGTCGCCCTCGGGGCCGGCGGGGGCGAACACCGAAACTGGGGACTCCCCCAGTTTCCGGCTGTAGTCGGCGAACGCGCGCGCGACCGGTTCGATCAGGTCCTCGAAGCCGATCGCGGCGCGGATCGCGTCGGGCTCGAACGAGACCATTCCGGCCACCGACGCGGCGCTCATGCCGGGATCCGATCGAGCGTGCCCCGGCCGACGAACGCGACGTCGGCGCCCACCTCGACCGAGGAGACATCGGTGCCGCCGCCATGGGCCCGGATGGTGATGGTGCTCGGACGGCCCAGGAAGCGTCCCTGGTGGAGGGTCGCGGTCTCGCCGTCGCCGAGCCGGTCATGGCGGCGCAGGTATGCGGCCACGCAGCCGGCCGCGCTTCCGGTGGCGACGTCTTCGACGAGGCCGTCGTTGTTCCAGTGCCGGCCTTCCATGGCCGCCGTGTCCAGCAGGTACGCGAACTGCGCTCCGAGGGCTTCGAGGCGCTTTTCCAGGTCTGGCACGACGATCCGGGCCCGGTCGAGCGCACCGGTGCGGACGGGCAGGATCAGGTAGCGCAGGCCGGTGGACACCACCTGCGGCGGGAGTCCGGGTTCGAGATCGTCCGCGTCGAGGCCGAACCATGCAGCCGCGTCGTCGGGAACTGCGGCCCGCGCGTCGAACTCCGCAGGGCCCTGATCCAGGACGGCCGCGAAGTGGCCAGGGCCGCGACGCCGCGTGGTGAGCTGCACGGTGCGCGCCGGGAGGGTGATGGTCCAGGTCTCGGGGGATTCGCCGCCGTGCAGCTCGTGCAGGACGCAGGCCGCGCCGAGCACCGGATGCCCGGCGAAGTCCAGTTCCTCGAAGAGATCGAAGACCCGGGCGTCCCGACGGCGGGCATCGTCCCCGGCCGGCGCCAGGAAGATCGATTCGAAGTGCCGCAGCTCGCGGGTGATCCGGGCCATCTGGTCCCCGGTGAGCCCGGACGCGTCCGCGAACACGGCGAGGCTGTTGCCCGAGTAGGGCTGCGACGTGAAGACATCGACGTGGAAGTACTGCATGATCGCGACGCTACGCGGCTGTCGGACTCAAAGGAACTGGCAAATTTCGACCCCCTCATATAAGAATCGCTTATGGTTCAGGACTTGGAGACCGGCCGCGCGGTGGACGACGCGGCGCTGCTTCCAGTCCTGCCGGATGTCGTGCTCGGGCTGGTCCGGCACTCGCGGACGGCCGGCGATCCCTTGATCGACGCGGTGGAAGCGGTGCTTCGGGGCGTCGTGTGACCTCGGGACGCCGAAGAGCTCTGTCACCGAAGTGAAATCAGAGCCCTGTGGCAACTCTTCCACGGCGTTACGCGGCCGTCCCCAAGTGCGTCCCGTAGAACTCGGCGAGCTTGGCGACCGCCGGCGTGACGTACTCGTCCTTGTCGTACAGGTCGACGTGTGAGGCGCCATCGATCCAGTGCAGTTCCTTCGGGCCGCCGGCGCTCTGGAAGGCCTGGACGCTCATCCAGGACGTCACCGCCTGGCGGCCGGCGATCAGCAGCAGCGGGCGCGGGGCGATCAGGGCGACCGTGGCCAGGCCGTCGAAGGTCGCGATGCGGTCGACGCTGGACCAGGTCAGGGCCTTGGCGGAGCGGTCGTGGGCGCCGCGCGGGGTGCAGTAGTACTCCCAGCCCTCGAAGGAGTGCGGGCCTCCGAGGTTCGCTTCCTCGGCCGTGTTCGGGAACAGGGTGAAGGTCTGGTCGCCGGCGCCGCTCGCCTCGGCGGTGCGGGCCGCCGCGGCGGCGTCGAGCATGCCCTGGAACACCGCCGGGTCCTGGGTGCCGTCGGGGCCGACCTTGAACTGCCGGGCGATGTCGACCGCACTGACCGTGGCGACCGCGCGGATGCGGTGGTCGCTGGCGGCGGCGACCAGGCTGTAGCCGCCGGAGGCGCAGATGCCCAGGGCGCCGATCCGGCCGGGGTCCACCGCCGCGTGCGTGCTCAGGAACGACACGGCGGACTTCAGGTCCTCGACGCGCTGGCCCGGGTCCTCCAGGCCGCGCGGTTCGCCCTGGCTCTCGCCCTGGTAGGCGGCGTCGAAGGCGAGGGCGACGAAGCCGGCCTCGGCCAGGCGGCGGGCGTATAGACCGGCGGCCTGCTCCTTCACCCCGGTGCCGGGGTGGCCGACGACCACGGCGGGCGCCGGGGCCGCGCCGGCACCGTCGGCGCCGAGGCCTTCCGGCAGGTACAGGTGGCCGGCGATCTTCAGGCCGTTGCTGGTGAACGTGACATCGGTCCTCATGGGTACCGAACTCCCATCGTGGGTGCGGACGGGGCGCCCATCGGTGCCCCGGCGGCTTCGGTGTCCGTCGGCCGCAGGAACAACTCTGGCCGGGCGCAATGCCCGCAACCAGGGACGGTCTCGCCTATGCAAACCAGTACCAGGCACGGTACCCGGAAGCCATGGAGACTGGGGACATGGCCTCCTCCGCGCACCACGCCCACGGCGACACCGGACTCGGCGAACTCGGCGACTTCCTGCGCTCCCGCCGCGCCGCCGTGGACCCGGTCGCCGCCGGGATGCCCGACGACGGGCGCCTGCGCCGCGTGCCGGGGCTGCGCCGTGAGGAGCTGGCGATGCTGGCGCACGTCAGCGTGGACTACATCGTGCGGCTGGAGCAGGGCCGCACGAACCGTGTCTCGCGCACGGTGCTCGACGCCCTCGCCGACGCCCTCCAACTGAAGCCCGACGAGCGCGCGTACCTGTTCACGGTCGCCGACGTCACTCAGAGCGCGCCGACGCGCCGTCCGAGCCAGTCCGCGGCGGCCCCGCGGTTGCAACGGCTGCTGGACCTCATGACCGACGTCCCGGCGATCGTGGTCAACCACCGCATGGACGTGCTGGCCTGGAACCGCGGCGGCGCCGGGCTGCTGGCCGACTTCGGCGCGCTGCCGCCGGCGCGCCGGAACATGATCTGGCTGACCTTCCTCGACGAGTCTTTCCGCACGCTCTACGCCGACTGGCCGCGCGCCGGCAAGAACTGCGTGGCGACGCTGCGTATGGAGGCCGGCAGCCGCCCCGACGATCGCGCGCTGAACGCGCTGGTCGGGGAGTTGAGCGTGCGGGACCACGATTTCCGCACGTGGTGGGCCACGCATCAGGTGCGCGGGCCGGGCCAGCTGGTCAAGACCTACAACCACCCGATCGCCGGGGCCATGGACCTGGATGTGCAGCAGTTCTCCGTGGACACGAACCCCGATCAGAAGCTGATCGTGTTCACCGCGGAGCCGGACACCGAGTCGGAGAAGGCGCTGCAGTTCCTCTTGCAGTGGTCTGATACGCACGTAAGCGCGGGGCGTGAGCACGGGGGCGTGAGCACGGGGGCCTGACCGCGCAGCGGTGTCAGTGCTCTTGCACTGTCCCGCTGGACGCCCGGACCACCAGCTCCGGGGCGAAGCGCTCGACGCGCTCCTCGCGCTCGGCCTGATCCGCGTGCAGCAGCGCGATGGCACGGTCGGCCATCTCGTCGAGCGGGTGCCGGATCGAGGTGAGCGGCGGGTCGAGCACCTCCAAGATGGCGGTATCGTCGAACGCTGTCACGGCCACCTCCGCGGGCACCGCGACGCCGGCCCGGTTCAACGTCGTCACCAGGCCGATCGCCAGCACGTCGGCGGCGCAGACCACGGCGTCCACATCGCCGCGCATCTTCAGCACGCGGCGTCCGGCCTTGCGGCCGGCGTCGGTGGTGATCGAGGGCAGCACGATGGTGCGGCCGGACGCGCCGAGCCGGTCGGCGAACGCGGCCGAGCGCTCGGCGCCCGATGACGAGCTCTGCTCGGCGGCGACCAGCGCGATCTTCTCCCGGCCCAGGCCCCGCAGGTGGTCGATCAGCATGCTGATGGCCGCGTGGTTGTCCATGGCGACCGCGACCGTCCCGGCACCCTCGGCCCAGCGGTCGAACTGCACGATCGGCCGCACCGGCGCCGCGGCCCGGATGGCGGCGCCGGAGGCCGCGGTGGTCACCGGCACCACGATCAGTCCGTCGACCTTGCCGTTGACCAGGGTGTCGATCTCGCGGGCCTCGATGTCCGGGGAGTTGGCGGCGTCGGAGACCACCAGCACGCCGCCGTCGGCCCGCACCCGGCGCGACAGCGCCTCGATGAGCTGCACGAAGTAGGGGTTCGCCAGCGAGGGCACGACCACGCCGAGGGTCCCGGTGGTCCCGGTGCGCAGCGCCCGCGCCGACTGGTTGGTGCGGTATCCCAGCTCCCGGGCCGCGCGCTCGACGCGCTCGACGAGGTCGGGGGCCACGTTGCGCGGCGTCCCGGCGATGACCCGGGAGGCGGTCGCGCGGGAGACGCCCGCGCGTTGGGCGACGTCGACCAGACGAGCCGTCACCGGGACGTCCTTTCCCTCACCGAAGTTCCGCGTCGATGGTACTTGACGGTGTGGTGAACATCATGCAGGGTATGGGAAATCGATCTCCCGGGAGGTGAAGATGGCGTCGATCACAGTGGTCGGCTCCGTGAACCGCGATGTGGTCCTGCAGGTGCGGGGCCTGCCGCGGCCCGGGGAGACCGTGCACGCGGTCGGTTCGCGTGAGGGCCTGGGCGGCAAGGGCGCGAACCAAGCGGTGGCCGCGGCGCGGCTCGGCGGCGGGACGCACGCGGTCCGGCTGGTGGCCAAGGTCGGCGGCGACGCGCAGGACATCCTGGCCTCGCTCGAGAAGGACGGCGTCGACACCGGCTGGGTCGCCACCGCCGACCGGACCCGCACCGGCATGGCGCTGATCACCGTGGACGAGCCCGGCGAGAACACGATCGTGCTGGACGGCGGCGCCAACCAGGAGCTGACCGTCGCCGACCTCCCGCTGGAGCTCGGAACGAGCGGCGATGTGCTGATGGCGCAAGGGGAGATCCCGCCGGAGGTGACCGGCGCGGCCGTCGCGCGGGCCGCGGCGCGCGGCGCGACCGTGATCCTCAACCCGGCGCCGGCGTACGCGTTCGGCGACGACGTCCTCAAGCGCGTGGACGTGCTCGTCCCGAACCTCGGCGAGCTGTGCGCGCTGCTCGGCGTGCCGGTCCCGGCCACGCGCGGCGGGGTCGAGGAACTGCTGGCGGCCCGCACGCTGCCGGTCGGCGCCCTCGTCGTGACGCTGGGCGCGGACGGCGCGATCGTGCTGGACTCGGAGGGGATGCTCCACGTCCCGGCTCCGCGCGTCACCGCCGTCGACACCGTCGGCGCCGGGGACACGTTCTGCGGCGCCCTGGCCGACTCGCTGGCGCGGGGACGGCCCCTGCGCATCGCCGCCGAACGCGCCGTCCTGGCCGCGGCCCTGTCCGTCACCGGCGTGGGAGCGCAGAGCGCGATGCCCACCGCCGAAGAGGTTGACCAATTCGCACAGCAGCAGGAGAACACCCGATGAAGACCCTCAAGCTCGGACTTTTCGAGAACGCCCAGACCAACTCCGGCGGCACGGCCACCTGGCGGCACGAGGACAGCGAGCGGCACCTGTTCGACACGCTCGACTACTGGAAGCGCGTCGCGGCGCTGTGCGAGGACGCGAAGTTCGACTTCCTGTTCCTGGCCGACGCCTGGGGCTGGTCGGAGGTGCGCGGCAGCCGGCCGGCGATCGCCACCGAGGAGAGCCTGGACCTGCCGCGCCTGGACCCGGCGATCGTCGCGGCGGCACTGCTGTCCGCCACCTCCGAGCTCGGGCTGGTCATCACCGGGTCGGTGCTGGTGGAGCCGCCGTATTCGTTCGCGCGCCGGATGGCCACCCTGGACCAGCTCTCGCAGGGACGGCTGGGCTGGAACATCGTGACCACCGGAACCGCTGACACCGCTGTGAAGGCGTTCGGTATGGACATGGTCGCGCACGACGAGCGCTATGCGATGGCCGAGGAGTTTCTGGAGGTCGTCTACAAGTACTGGGAAGGAGCGTGGGAGCCGGACGCCCTGGAGAAGGACAAGCACGGCCGGTTCGCCGACCCCGAGCGCGTCCACCTGATCAAGCACGCCGGCAAGTACTTCCGCTCCGAGGGCTACGGCAACACCGCCTACTCCCCGCAGGGCACGCCGGTTCTGTTCCAGGCCGGCGCCTCACCGGCGGGCCGCCGCGTGGCCGGCCGGCACGGCGAGTGCGTCTTCATCGGGAGCGGCTCGGCCGAGCAGCTGGGCAAGCACACCTCGGCCATCCGGGCCGAGGCGGTGAACGCCGGCCGGAAGGCCGACGACGTGAAGATCATGTCGGCGCTGGCGTGCGTGGTCGGGGCCACCACCTCCGACGCCGAGCGGCGCTACCAGCGCATCCTGGACGCGCAGCGGCCGGAGGTCACCGTCGCGAGCTACGCGATGTTCACCGGGATCGACCTGTCCTCCTACTCGCACGACACCCCGATGGCGGAGCTGAGCACCGAGATCTCCCAGACCCAGCTCGCCCGCTTCGCCGACAAGACGGTCGGCGACGTCCTGCGGGACTGGCACAAGCACGGCGTCGGCGCCAAGCCGATCGTCGGCAGCGCCGAGGAGATCGCCGACCAGATCTGCGCGCTGGCCGACGGCGCGGACCTGGACGGGTTCCTGCTGTCGCCGGCGGTGCAGCTGGCCTCGACCACCGACTTCATCGAGTCGGTGCTGCCGATCCTGCGGCAGCGCGGAGTCGTCGCCACGGAGTACCGCGACGGGGAGTCGCTACGGGAGCGGCTCACCGGGTCGTCTCAGGCGACGCTGCCGGGGAACCACCCCGCCGCCTCGCACCGGCACCACCGGCACGCGGATCAGTGAGCTGACATGAGGGAGCGCGACGCCGCGGCGGGATGGCTGGGCACAGTGGTCGGCACCGTGGTGCACGGGGCCGGGCGTGGACGACAGCTGGGATTCCCGACCGCGAACGTCGCCCCCGACCCCCTGGAATCCATGCCGGAGGCGGCGATCTACGCGGGCCTGATGGCGCGGTTGAGCACCGGCTCACTGCATCCCGTGACGGTGAGCGTCGGGACCAATCCGACGTTCTGCGACGGGACGGAAGTCCACATCGAGGTCTATTGCCACGACCTCCGCACACACCTGTATGGCGAACGCGTGGTGGTCTGGCTCGCCGCCCGCATCCGCGACACGGTCCGCTTTCCGACGGCCGAGGCCCTGGTGGCCGCTGCCGCCGAGGACGTCGAACGGACCGTGGCCACGCTTACCGAGGAACACCGGGCACGCGCAGCAAAGGAAATCAGCGCGTGGTCGTAGCAAGGAACGCAATGGCCGAGTCTTCAGCCACAAGCCGGCCGCACATCGAACGGGGACCTTTCCTACCCACGGAACACTGGAGATTCGTATGCACGCGTTCGATTGGCTCAACCACCAATTCAGCTTCTTCGGGCTCCCCGTCTACTGGTCGGACTTCATCGGCAACATCTTCGCCCTGCTCACGGTGGTCCTGGCGCTGAAGCGGCTGGTCATCTCCTGGCCGGTGCAGATCCTCGGCTCGATCTGCCTGCTGGTGGCGAGCCTGAACGTGCACCTCACCGGGAACGCCGGACGGCAGATCATCATCATCGTCGCGGCGACGTGGGGCTGGGCCACCTGGCGGCGGAACAAGGCGAACGAGGGCACGGTCGTGGTGAGCTGGGCCTCCTGGCCGGCCCGGCTGGCGCTGGGCGCGGCGATGGTGGTCGGGACCGGCGTGCTGGGCGCGTTCCTGAAGGCGATGAACTGGTCGTTCTACCCCGGCGCCCCGTGGTGGATGGTGCTGTGCGACGCGTGGATCTTCACCGGGACCGTCATCGCGATGTACTCGCAGGCCCGGCGCTACGTCGAGTTCTGGTTCGCGTGGCTGGCCGTCGACCTGGTCGGCGTGCCCCTGGCGGTGCACTCGCACCTGTACTTCTCCGGGATCGTCTACGGCATCTTCTTCTTCATGGTGCTGGCCGGGATCCGGGACTGGGCCGCGCGCAGCCAGAACGAGGCGACCCCGCCCACAAGCCCGCGGCCCGAGCCCGAGCCCGAAGGAGCCCTCCATGCCTGAGGAGCACATCGGCTTCATCGACGACGCCGACGACATCCGGCAGGTCTTCGGGGACATCCCGTCGACGGTGGCGGCGATCGGAGCGGTGGTCGACGGACGCCCGGTCACCATGGTCGTGTCCTCCTTCACGGTCGGCGTCTCGCACGAACCGCCGCTGGTGTCCGTCGCCATCCAGCGCACCTCCTCGACCTGGCCGGTCCTGGCCCGCGCGGCGCACCTGGGGGTGTCGGTCCTCGGCGAGAGCCACGCGTCCAAGACCCGGCAGCTCGCCTCGCGCAACAGCGCGGGGCGCCTGGCGGACATCGCCTGGCACCACAACGAGAACGGCGCGATCTTCCTGGAGGGCTCGCCGATCTGGCTGGAGTGCTTCGCGGTGCACGACTACCCGGCCGGCGACCACTCGATCATCGTGCTGCGCGTGGAGCGGGTCCACCAGGAGGCCCGCAACCGGGCCCTGGTCTGGACCCGCGATCGCGCGACCTGCTGAGCCGGGCGGATCTGGCGAAGGACAGTTCACGCCCACAGATCTGTTCGCTACTCTCCACCGAAGAGGGCGCCACGACTAGTCTCGCCATCGACGGTCGTGCACACCGGTGAACCGGGGAGAGGAACGCGCTCGGGGATGACAGGGCTCGGGGGGCTGCCAGCAGGGCGGGACGCACAGGCGGGGGATGTCGCTCCGTGATCGCCGCACTCATCCTGGGTTCCTACGCACTCCTGCTGGCCCTGCTCGGCCCCCGGCTGCTGACCCGGGCCTGGCCGACCGAGCGCCTGCCGCGCCTGACCGTGGTGATGCTCCAGGTGGTCAGCTGCTCGTTCCTGACCGCGGCCGCCACCGCGGGGCTGGCGCTGGGCCTGACCCTGATCGACACGCTGTCCCGGGTGGACCCGCAGATCGACCGGTGCGCCGACCAGCTGCCGATCAACGACGACTCGCCGGTGGGCCCCTTCCTGGGGTGGTTCGGGCTGATCGCGGCGACCGCGCTGCTGCTGCGGATCGGGTTCTGCATGGCGGCCACGTTCCTGTCCGCGTGGCGGACCCGGCGCAAGCACATCGAGGTCCTGCGGATCCTGGCCCGCCGCGACGAGGAACTCGGCGTGCTGGTCCTGGACCACGACGAGCCCGGCTGCTACTGCCTGCCCGGCCGGCCCGGCACGATCGTGATCACCAGCAGCGCCCTGAGCCGCCTGTCGCCGTCCCAGCTCGGCGCGGTGCTGGCGCACGAACGCGCGCACCTGACCGGCCGGCACCACTTCGCCGTCGCCTTCGCCCACGCGATCCACCGCACCGCGCCCCGGATCCGGCTGCTGGCGCTGGTCGAGCAGGAGACCCGGCACCTGGTGGAGTTCATCGCCGACGACGCCGCCGTCCGGCGCAGCGGGACCGCGGCCCTGGTCTCGGCGCTGGCCGTACTCGGCGCCGGAGGCGGCCCGGGCTCCGCGCCCGGGTTCGCGCTCGGTATCGGGATCGACCGGCGCCCGGCGGCGTCCTCGCGCGTAACGCGCCTGGTGCACCGCAAAGTCGGACGGCGCGGACTGGCTCTGGGCGCGATCGGCTCGGCACTGCTGATCATCGTGCCGCTACTGCTCGCCGCGCTGTCGGTGGCGACCGTGATCCACGGATGCCCGCCGGACAAGGACGGCGACGCGAGGGCCCTGCCGCTGTCGATCACCGCGCCCTCCTGGGCCGAATCCCCTACATTCGCGCCATTTCCGACACGGGCGTTTGTCGATTCTTCAGCCGGGTAATCGGTCGCGTTCGATATAAGCCAAATGCACCGCTACTAACTCTGATAGGGCAAGACAGAGGGCTTATTCACCTCACCGGATCCTTGCCCTGACGTGCAAAGATGCCACCCCACCACGGCTTTTCCAGGGTTCTGCAAGGGTTTTCCCCATACAGGCTTTACAGAAACTTTGCCGCTGTCGCCCTTTATCGCCCCCGCTACTGTCCGCGATAGTACTAACACTGATCAAGGTATTGCGAGCCGTGATCCGGCTCAGCGCCGTCCTTGATCCGTACCGCCACCTCTCGTCCCACGACAAGGAGCAAGAGTGTTCCAGCTCACACGGAAGAAGCGGGGGCGCGCGACGCCGCGTGCCGCCGCCGCCCTCCTGGGCGTCGCCGGTCTGATAACCATGGGCGCCGCGGTCGCCCAGGCGGCTCCGTCGTCCTCGTCCGCAGCCGCCGGCCCGACCTCGGTCCACAGCTGCAGCCAGGCCGTGAAGCCCGGTTACGCCACGTGTTTCGCATTGAAGCGCACTGACAAGAAGGCCCACGCGATGGCGGCCAACGGCCTGCCCTCCGGCTTCGGCCCCGCCGACCTGGACAGCGCCTACTCGCTGCCGGCCAACGGCGGCTCGGGCCAGACGGTCGCGATCGTGGACGCCCAGGACGACCCGAACGCCGAGTCGGACCTGGCGACCTACCGCTCCACCTACGGCCTGCCGGAGTGCAGCACCGCCAACGGCTGCTTCTCCAAGATCGCCCAGGACGGCAGCACCAACTACCCGAGCGCCGACAGCGGCTGGGCCGGCGAGATCTCGCTGGACCTGGACATGGTCTCGGCGACCTGCCCGGGCTGCCACATCCTGCTGGTCGAGGCCAACTCGGCGAGCATGTCCGACCTGGGCACCGCGGTGAACGAGGCCGTGAGCCAGGGCGCGCTGTACGTCTCCAACAGCTACGGCGGCAACGAGGACGGCACCGAGGCCCAGTCGGACTCGAGCTACTTCAACCACCCGGGCGTGGCCATCACGGCGTCCTCCGGCGACGGCGCCTACTCCGCCGGCACCGAGTACCCGGCCTCCTCCCCGTACGTCACCGCGGTCGGCGGCACCTCGCTGACCAAGGACTCCAGCAGCCGCGGCTGGAGCGAATCGGTGTGGGAGACCAGCAGCAGCGAGGGCACCGGCTCGGGCTGCTCCCAGGACGAGACCAAGCCCACCTGGCAGACCGACACCGGCTGCACCAACCGCATGGTCGCGGACGTCGCCGCGGTCGCCGACCCGGCCACCGGCGTCGCGGTCTACCAGACCTACGGCGGCAACGGCTGGGCCGTCTACGGCGGCACCTCGGCGGCCTCGCCGATCATCGCCTCGGTCTACGCCCTGGCCGGCACCCCCGGCAGCAACGACGTCCCGGCGTCGTACCCCTACGCCCACACCTCGAACCTGAACGACGTGACCAGCGGCAGCAACGGGACCTGCTCCCCGAGCTACTTCTGCACCGCCGGCCAGGGCTACGACGGCCCGACGGGCCTGGGCACCCCCAACGGTCTCGCCGCTTTCACCGCGGGCGGCTGAGGGCGTGCCGGTCGACAGCCGGCACAGCCCAGCCACCGCGTGAGATGGTGAGGCACTGAACAGGCGGCCCCGCTGAACGGCGGGGCCGCTTCGCGTTCGCGGCAGTGGTCGGCGGCGGCGTCTCTTGGGCGTTTTAGGGGTCCTGAGAAAGCATAAGTTCGAGCAAATCGGGTATCGCCCCGGATTCGGTAGAAAGGAGCCTGATCCGATGCCCACCGACGACCAGCTCGACACCCGACCATCCGACGAGGAACTCCAACGGTTCCGCGAATCGCCCCCCAAGGCGATACCGGAACCATCGTTCGCCCACCTCCTGCGCATGAGCGACGACACAGGCCTGTTCGAGCACGCCCGAGGCCCGATCCCGAAGCGCTGGCACGGCTACTGCGTGGACGACGTGACACGCGGCCTGATCGTCGTGTGCCGCGAACCGCAACCGTCAGAACACCTAATCCGACTCGCAGAGATCTACTTGGCGTTCCTGCTCCACGCCCAGGACCGCGAACGCGGCTTCCACAACCGCATGGGCCTGGACCGGGTCTGGCACGACGAGCCGGAGACCGGCGAATGGTGGGGACGCGGCGTATGGGCCCTGGGCACGGCCGCGCGCCTGGGCCCGACCCCGTGGATCCGGGCCGTCGCCCTGGAGCGGTTCGCCGACGGCGCCAAGCTCCGCGCAGGCCTGGGTCCGCAGAGCCGCCTGAACCATGCCATGGCTTATGCCGCCCTCGGCGCCGCCGACGTCGCCGAAGCCCACCCCGGCCACCCGGCGGCGCTGAGCCTGCTCGCCGACGCCGCCGACACCATCGGACGGCCGAAGCCGGACCCGTCCTGGCCCTGGCCCGAACCCCGCCTGGAGTACGGGGACCCCGCCCTGCCCGAAGCCCTCATCGCCGCCGGCCAGCACCTCGGCGACGAATCCTTGCTGCGCGACGGGCTGGGACTGCTGGAGTGGCTCCTCACCCTGTCGACCCACGAGGGACACCTGTCACCGACCCCGGCCGGCGGCTGGTCCCTCGGCGATCCCCGCCCGGCGTTCCACCAGCAGCCGATCGAGGCCGCCGCCTACGCCGACGCGTGCGCCCGCGCCTACCGGGCGACCGGCGACCGCACATGGCTGGCCGGCGTGCGGATGTCGATCGAGTGGTTCCTGGGGGTGAACGACAGCGGGATCCCGATGATCGACGAGGGCACCGGCGGCGGTTTCGACGGCCTCGCCGAGGATTCGCGGAACCCGAACCAGGGTGCGGAGTCGACGATCGCGCTGATCTCGACGCTGCAGCACGCACGCTGGCTGGACCAGATCTCGACCGAAGTCTCCACCGAACTCTGATGACCTCTTTGTTGCTATACTGAAGATCAGTGCTTTGCGATGCATCGGCGAGATCTCATCGCCGGAGGTCGGGTCGCCGACCGGCAAAGGCGCCGGGCGACCCGATCGTTGTTTCTTATGCGACCATCGCCCCGACGCCCTCACTCCCCCCGCAGCTCGCCCACAGCCGCTTCGTACGCCAGAAGCGTCTCCACGACCGTCCGACGCTGCGCAGGCGTCAGCGGCCCCAGAGCGCGCCGCCAGGCCTCGGCGCCCGGGGCGAGCCACGCCTCGATCGCGGGCCGCGCGGCGGGGGCGATGCTGATGATGCGGCGGCGGCGGTCGGCGTCGTCCTCCGCGCGTTCCAGGACGCCTTTGCGGCTCAGCTCGGCGATCACCAGGCTCGCGGTCGTCGGGGCGACCTGTAGGCGGGCGGCGAGGTCGTTGACCGTCATCGGGCCGTCCAGCAGCAGGAAGACCAGCAGTGAAAGGTGCCGCGGGCCGAGGGTGAGGTCGCGGAGTTCCTGAGGCGGCGGAATGCGTTTCGCGCGGGCGACCAGACGCGGCATCAGCAGCAACAGGTCGCGGACCGCGTCTTCAAGGCCTGATTCGGTGGACACGCCGGCCGTCCTCCCTTTACCTTTGAAACCAAAGATGTTTTGCCTTGCAGGACATCCTTCGCATGCTAACTACCCAGGGGGACGCAGCCATGACCGTGCTCGTGACCGGTGCTCGCGGAAACATCGGAAGCCGCGTCGTCTCCCGGCTGCAGGCCGCGGGGCAGCGGGTCCGCGCCTCAGCCCGGGACACCCTCGACCTGACCGCCGCCGACGGTTTCGATGACGCCCTGAAAGGTGTCGACTCCGTCTTCCTCTACACGACCCGAGGTAGCGCGGCGCCTTTCCTGAACGCCGCCCGCGAGGCCGGAGTACGCCACGTGGTCCTCCTGTCCTCGCCCGCGTCCTACGAGGCGGCCGAATTCCGCGGACCCATCGGCCGAATCCATCGCGCGGCCGAGCAGGCGGTCGCCGAATCAGGCCTCGATCACACGATCCTCTATCCCAGCTGGCTGGCCACCAACGCGCGCCGGGACTGGGGCGCGGCGATCCGGGCCGGAGGACCGGTGGAGCTCCCGTATCCGGCGGCCCAGTGCGTCCCGATCCATCCCGACGACGTCGCGGAGACCGCCGTCGAGCTGCTCCTGCACGACACCCACCGCAGCCGTCTGCAGATCCTCACCGGACCGGAATCGGTGCGGCTGGACGAGGCGGTCGCGACGATCGGCGCGACCCTCGGCCGCTCCATCCCCGTCCGAGAGATCAGCCGCGAGGACGCGCTCGTACGCCGCGAGGCGTGGATGCCGGCGGAGATCCTGGAGTCGCTGCTGGAAAGCGCGGCCGCCGCCGTGGGCCGGCCCGCGTCGCTGACGAACACTGTGGAGCGGATCACCGGGCGACCGGCACGGTCGCTCCAGGAATGGGTTGTGGAGAACCGAGCGGACTTCGACCGATAGATCACAACCACGACCACGCTGCCGCGCTGGACCGCGCACCCGCTACGAATCGAACGAGTAATACAACGTGTCGTTGTAAAACGAGTAGAAGTTCTCGCGCCACCGCCCCCGCGCGACCGCGAGCCAGTCGGCGTTCTCCCCGGCGATGGCGGCCTCGGCGTGCGCGGCCAGGTCGGGGATGTGCTGGCCGACGAGCCGGTCCATGGCGGCCTCGACGGGCTCGTCCTCCAGGCCGAGGATCTCGCCGGCCTCCAGCAGGAAGTACTTGGCCCGCTGCTTGTCCAGCTGGGCCTTCGTGGTCGCGACCACCGACTCGAAGTCCTGGGCCTCCTGGACCTCCTCCCCCACCACCCGCAGCAGGTCCATCAGCAGCGCCGCCCCGCGCTCGTAGTCCCCGGCCACCCCGGTGCGCCGCTCCCAGATCATCGAGGGGACGACGCGGGTGTCGAAGCTGACGAGGAGCAGGTGGGCCAGTGGAATGCTCCAGTTGTGCTCGGAGATGCCCACGACCGCGTCCGGACGGCCCTCGTCGGTGGGCAGCGTGTTCACTGCGTACAGGTGGGAACGGTTTGCCATGGGAGGGGACCGTAACAGCGGTCAACGCCCCCGGAAAGGGTGACTGGGCCGTCATTCAGAGGCCGGCCACGGTTGGCCGGGACGTCACATCCCGGCCGCACGGTACCCTCGGCACTCCGGTAGGTTTGGTCTATACCAATGCTCTAGACCATCACGCGAGATCCAGGGGTCGCCATGGAAGTCGTCATCGTCGCGGACGCCGCAGCTCAGGGCGAACTCGTCGCCTCGGCCGTCGCCGACCTGATCGCCCGCAAGCCCGACGCGCTGTTCGGCGTCGCCACCGGCTCCACGCCGCTGCCGGTCTACCAGGCGCTGGCCGCGAAGGCCGCCGCCGGCCAGGTCGACGTGGGCCGGCTGAAGGTGTGCCAGCTCGACGAGTACGTGGGGCTGCCGGCCGGACACCCGGAGTCCTACCGCGAGGTGCTCAAGCGCGAGGTGCTGGCCCCGCTGGGGATCAGCGACACGGCGTTCCTGGGCCCCGACGGCGGCGCCGAGGACCTGCCGGGCGCGTGCGCCGCGTACGAGCAGCAGCTCGCCGACGCCGGCGGCGTGGACCTGCAGCTGCTGGGCATAGGCACCGACGGCCACATCGGCTTCAACGAGCCGGTCTCCTCGCTGGCCTCCCGCACCCGCATCAAGACCCTGACCGAGCGCACCCGGGTGGACAACGCCCGGTTCTTCAACGGCCTGGACGAGGTGCCCCGGCACGTCATCACCCAGGGCATCGGCACCATCCTGCAGGCCCGCCACCTGGTGCTGCTGGCCACCGGCGCGGGCAAGGCCGAGGCGGTCGCGGCGACGGTGGAGGGACCGGTGTCGAGCATGGTGCCGGCCTCGGCGCTCCAGCTGCACCCGCACGCTACGGTGGTCGTGGACGAGGCTGCCGCGCAGCAGCTGAAGCTGACGGACTACTACAAGGCGACCTTCGCCTCGAAGCCGGCGTGGCAGGGGATCTGATTCCTCAAGCCTGAACCGACTCCGTGTCGGGAAAGGGGCGGTGATGCGACGACTCCCCGAGGCGGCGCACACCGCCCAGCCGTGGCTGATCCACGAGATCGCCGGCGACTTCGCGCTGGAGGACGTCTGGGAGATGCCGGCCCCGGGCGGCGGCCCGGACGACTTCCCGGTGCTGCTCGCGGTCTTCGACGGCGGACTCCGGGAGCAGGCGTCGCTGCCGACGAAGACCCTGTTCTGGCTGCGTTTCAAGCTGGGCGCGCTCCTGCGCCTGGACCGCCGATCGAGCGGGCTCGGTACGCGAGTGCCCTCGCTGCGCGAGCGGCTGACGCCAGAGCTGCGGGACGTGGCAGCGAACCGACCGCCGAATCAGGGCTCTGAATTCACCTTCCTCTACGAGCGCGAGAACGAGCGCGCCATGGAGATCGCCAACAAGACGGTGCACGCGATCCTGCACCTGAGCTGGGTGCCCGACGGCCGGGGCGGCCGGCGCGGGCAGTTGGCGGTGCTGGTGAAGCCGAACGGGCGGGCCGGCTCGGCGTACATGGCGTTCATCAAGCCGTTCCGGCACCTGATCGTCTATCCGGCACTGGGCCGTGCCTGGGAGCGGCGCTGGCGGCAATTAACCGAGACGGAACGTCTCGACAAGGGGTAGGCTGAGTCCCGCACGCTTTCAGGGCAGTCTGTTTAGGAGTCCGTGCCATGACTCGTTCCCGCATAGTCCTCATCACCGGCGCGACCGACGGCCTCGGCCGCGCCCTGGCCCACCGGCTCGCCGCCGGCGGTGACACCGTTCTGCTGCACGGCCGCGACCAAACGCGCCTCGACGCCGTCGCCGACGCCATCCGCGACGAGCACGGAGTGGCGCGGCCTGAGACCTTCCGCGCCGATCTGGCGGAGTTGGCGCAGGTCCGAGACCTCGCGGCGGCGGTGCGCGGGGCCACCGAGCGGCTGGACGTGCTCGTCAGCAACGCCGGCATCGGCGGCGGGGAGCCCGACGGCCGCGACCGGCGGGAGAGCAAGGACGGGTACGAACTGCGCTTCGCCGTGAACTACCTGGCCGGCTTCCTGTTGACGCAGGAGTTGCTGCCCCTGCTGCGCGCCTCGGCACCGGCGCGGGTGGTGAACGTGGCCTCGCTCGGCCAGCAGGAGATCGAGTTCGACGACGTGATGCTGGAGCACGGCTACAGCGGCATGCGAGCGTACTGCCAGAGCAAGCTGGCGCAGATCGCCTCGGCGGTGGAGCTGTCCGAGCGGGTACCCGCGGCGGAGGTCACCTTCAACAGCCTGCACCCGGCGACGTACATGCCGACGAAGATGGTGCTCCAGGAAGTCGGGCACAGCATCGACACCCTGGAGACCGGGGTCGAGGCGACGTGGCGGCTGGTGACGGACCCGAAGCTGGCGGGGGCCAGCGGGCGCTTCTACGACCGGCAGCGGGAGTCGCAGGCTTTGAAGCAGGCTTATGACGAGCAGGCGCGGGGCGAGTTGTACCGGCTCAGCCTGAAGCTGGTGGGGCTGCCGGAGGAGTAAGGCGGCATATACCCCTATTCGGCGCAAGATCGGGTATACCTGGCCGAATTTGTCGCATGACATCTCCGGCGGCACCCATCGCGGGTGCCCGGAGAGGAGATTGCGATATTCATGGGTATCAGCGGTAGGGCCAAGGGAGCCGCGGTTCTGGGCGTGGCGCTGTCGGCGCTGGCGATGGCGCCGGCCCACGCGGACAGCGGGGCCACGGTCACGGTGTCCCCGACGGTGGCGGCGCCGGGCGCCACGGTCACTGTCACCTTGACATGCCCCAGCATCGCCGGCGCGGCATCGTGGAGCACGGCCATGGGGTCGTTCAGCCCCATCCCGAACCCGGGCGCCCAGGCCGGGTTCGTCATCGATTTCGGCTCCCCGTCCCGCCCCTCGCGGCCCGGCGCGCCGACCACGTTCGTCGGCACCGCGGCGGCCCCGTCCCGGCCCAGCCTGTACTCCGTCAACGCGACCTGCTCGAACGGGCCCAGCGGGCCGATGCTCAGCGGCAGCACCTTCCTGCGCGTCGGGACCGGCGGCGGCGCGGCCGGCGACGGCGCGACGCAGCAGGCCGGAATGGCTCCGGGCGAGATGGCGCTGAGCGGCGTCCTGGCCGCGGCCGCGCTGACGCTCGGCGGGGTCGCCGTGCGCCGCCGGCGGGCGGGATCGAACTCCTGACGTGGCCTCTTCGAGGACTTCGGACGGCGGCCGCCTGCACATGGCGGCGGCCGCCGTTTGCGCGCTCGCGGCGATCCTGCTGTTCCACGGCGCCAAGTCGGCGCCGCAGCCTCCGCCGCAACCGCCGGCCTCGGCCGACCAGCCGCTGCCCGGGACCGTCCCCGGCGACCCGCTGATCGCCATGCCCGCCTCGAACCCGGTCCGGGTCGAAATCCCCGACGTCGGCATCGACGCCCCCGTCGTCGGAGTCGGCCAGACCCGCGACGGCGAGCTCGCGGTCCCCTCCCCGGCCAGGGCCAGATCCGCGGGATGGTTCACGCAGAGCGCGGCCCCCGGATCATTCGGCGACTCCGTGATCATCGCCCACGTCGATTCGCGTCTGGTGCCGACCGGCAAAGCCGCGTTCTACCACCTGGGCTCGGTCCGTCCCCACGACACCGTCTATGTCGACCGGGCCGACCACACCACCGCGGTCTTCACCGTCGACTCCGTCGAGGTCGCCAGAAAATCGCAGTTCCCGGCGGCCAAGGTCTACGGCCCGGTGGGCTATGCCGCGCTCCGCCTGATCACGTGCGGAGGCGGCTGGTCCAAGGAGACCAGCTACGACAGCAACGTCATCGTCTACGCCCACCTCATCCGGACCGGGACCAGCGCCCTGGCTGCCGACGGCTAGCGCGCCCCCTCACGGAACGCGGCGATCGCACCCCTCATCGCGTCCAGATCAGCGTTCGAAGCAAGTCCCGCGTGATACAGCCGGATCCCGCTCGCGCCGGCGTCGCGCATCGCGATCGCCTGCGCGGCGAGGGCGTCGGTGTCGGCTCCCATGCCGCGCACGCCGAGCAGGCCGGCGTTCACCGGGGCGTCGTGGCCGAGGGCGTCGGCGACCTTGTCCGTCGAGCCGTTCCAGCAGTTCACCACGATGCCGGTGTCCTTCGGCAGGGTCGCCACGTCCAGGCCGGTGAACGCGGTCGAGCGGCGCGGGTCGGGGTTGGCGTGGAACAGGATCGGGAAGTCGGGGTCGCGCTGGGTGCGCACTTCGCGCACCATCGCGCCGCGCAGCCGGTTCGCCACGCGGGTGCGGGTCGCCAGGACCGCGGTGGCCAGGTCGGGGTCGGGCAGGCCGCCGGGGAGCGGCGCGGACGCGGCGAAGCGGGCGTCCAGGCGGGTGCAGACCGCTTCGCGCAGGCCCCCCACGTCGATGCCAGAAGCCTGATACTCCTCGCGGCAGGCGTCGCAGAAGCACAGCGACATCAGGTACAGCTCGTCCTCGGACAGCGGGACGCCGGCGACCTTGTCGTGCTCGTGCAGGTGGTCGAAGCCGTACCAGCCCGCGGCCTCGAACTCGACGCCGGCGATGTCGGGGCGGGCCGCGATGACCGCCGCCAGACCGACCGCGTATTCGAGCGCTGATTCGTGCGACGGGCACAGCGCCCACGGATAGACGTCGCCGTAGGCGTTCACCACGTGCGGCGCGTCGAAGCCGTCGACATGGTCCACCACGACCCACGCGTGCGTCGGCACCCCGGCGCCGGCCAGCGCCGCGGCCGTGGCCCCGAACGCGTCCTCGGCGTCGACCCAGCCCTGCGCCGGGGGCAGCACCTGCTCCCAGGCGTCGCCGACCGGCAGGTAGGAGGCGCTGTGCTCGGCCACGACCACGCGCCGCATCGGATGGCGGGGCGTCAGAGCCCGGGTGCCATGGTAGAAGGCTGCGACGACCGCGTGGTCGACACCCAGACCGGCGATCGAATCGGCCGCCGAGGCGTCGCCGACCACGTCCCACGGATACACATACGCCGCCGCGCTCATTCGCCGCCTCCGACCGTCGTCGTCCCAGCCCGTCAGACCATCAGAACCGCGGCCGCTCGCCCGTCCACTCCGGCCGCACCCGCCGCATCCATCCCACATCATCGCGCCGCCGGATCCCGCACGTCAGGTACTGCTCGTGCAGCGCGGCGACCGCGTCCCGGTCCAGCTCGACGCCGAGTCCCGGGCCGGCCGGCAGCGTCACCGCGCCGTCGGTGAAGGTCAGGCCGCCGCCGGCCACCACGTCCTCGGTCTCGGACTTCCACGGCGTGTGGGTGTCGAGCGCGTACGTCAGGTTCGGTGTCGCGGCGGCGATGTGCGCCATCGCGGCGAGGCTGACGCCGAGGTGCGTGTTCGAGTGCATCGACAGTCCCAGACCGAAGGTCTGGCAGAGCCCCGCCAAGTTCTGCGTGGCCCGGAAGCCGCCCCAGAAATGGTGATCCGACAGGATCACCTGGACCGCGCCGAGGCGCACGGATTCGGGGATCTCGGCGAAGCTGGTGACGCACATGTTGGTCGCCAACGGCAGCGAAGTCTTGGCCGCTACCTCGGCCATACCGGGGATGCCCGGCGTGGGGTCCTCCAGGTACTCCAGCTCGCCTTCAAGCGCTGCCGCCACCTTGTGGCTGGTCTCCACCGACCAGTTGGCGTTCGGATCCAGGCGCACCGGACGGTCCGGGAACTCCCGTCGCAGAGCCTTGACGGCCTCGATCTCCTCCTCGGGCGCAAAGACACCGCCCTTGAGCTTCAGCGACTTGAAGCCATAGCGATCCACCATCCGGCGCGCCTGCGCCACGATCCCATCCGGATCCAGCGCCGCTCCCCAGTCGTCAGCCGGGAAGTCCCCAGGATGCTCGACCCACTTGTAGAAGAGGTACGCGCTGAAGTCGACGCGTTCGCGCACGGCGCCGCCGAGCAGGTCCACGACGCGGCGGCCGGTCGCCTTGCCCTGGGCGTCATAGGCCGCCACCTCGAAGGCCGCGAAAGCCTGGGCGACGGTCTTGTCGTGGCTGGCCGCGCCGATCAGCTCGGTCGGGGAGGACGCGGCCGAGCCGCCGACCGCGCTCGCGACCCGGCGGCTCAGCTCGTTGAGGTCGAAAACGTCGGTGCCGATCACCGCCGTGGCAGCCTTGTGGAGCAGTGCCAGGGTCGCGTCGTCGCCGTAGGCCTCGGAGATGCCGACGATGCCGGCGTCGGTCTTCACCTCGACGATCGAGCGCAGGGCGTACGGCTCGTGCACGCCGGAGGAGTTGAGCAGTGGCGGGTCCTTCAACGCGATCGGCGTGATCACGACGTCCACGATCCTCAAGTCGGTCACTACCGGCCCTCCACCCCTTGCGTTCATATCCATGAACAAAGCCCACGAATATGAATCTACTCGACGCCGTGAAAGGTAGTAGCGCGCACCGGACCACGTCAAGACAGGTCTCAAACGCGTCTCGAGCACAATGGAGACCATGACCACCGCGATCCGCCCCGACCTCATAGCCTGCGATCTGGACGGCACCCTGGTCCGGCACGACGGCACCGTCTCCGCCCGGACCGTCGCGGCCTTCGCGGCGCTCGAACAGGCCGGCATCCCGTTCGTCTTCATCACCGGACGGCCGCCGCGGCTGATGGGCCAGATCGCCGACGCCTTCACGGTCAACGGCCTCGCCGTCTGCTCCAACGGCGCCTACGACTACGATCTGCGCGCCCGCGCGGTCGTCGCCGAGTACGCGATCGACCCCGCGACCCTGGAGAAGGTGGCACGCGCGATCCGCGAGACCATCCCGGGGATCGGCCTGGCCGTGGAGTACGCCGACTCGCTCGCGGCCGATGCCGTGTACGAGCCCTGGGATTGGGATCGCGACGTCACCGTCCAGCGCCTCGACGAAGCCGCTTTGTGGGGACGGCCCGCGCCGAAGCTGGTCGGCCGCCATCCCCGCCTGTCGGCGGACGAACTGGTCGCCCTGGCCCGGCCGGCCGTCGGGGATCTGGTCACCGTCTACCACTCCAACGGCCTGCGCCTGGTCGAAGCCGTGGCGCCGGGGGTGAGCAAGGCCGAGGGGCTGGCCCGGCACGCCGCGCGGCTGGGCGTCGGCGCCGACCGGGTCATCGCTTTCGGGGACATGCCCAACGACCTGTCGATGTTCGGCTGGGCCGGCCGCTCCTACGCGGTGGGCAACGCGCACCCCAGCCTGATCGCCGCCGCCGACGGCGTGATCGGATCCGTCGGGGACGACGGGGTCGCCGAGTTCCTGGAGACGCTGCTCGGTGCGTGATCGCCACAGCGAACCGTGACCGTCTGACTACGGCCCTGCTCCCCGGGCAGTAGCAGCCCCTCCTGCGTACTACGACCGCAGCAGCGCAAGTGTCTGCGGCTGCCAGACGCCCCGGACCCCCGCCTTCCGGCACCGTGTAAACGCACGCGTTCCATGCTCGTAGAAGTCCGGGGAGCCCTGATGTCCGTCATTGCCCGCTGGTGCCACAAGCGCCGCCTCGTCACCGTCCTCGTATGGCTGGCGCTGATCATCGGCCTCGGGGCCCTCACCGGT
This sequence comes from Catenulispora sp. GP43, assembly GCF_041260665.1. NCBI lineage: Bacteria > Bacillati > Actinomycetota > Actinomycetes > Catenulisporales > Catenulisporaceae > Catenulispora > Catenulispora sp. GP43. The sequence goes on from NZ_JBGCCT010000015.1 coordinate 255,669, forward strand.
TCGGCCGGCACCAAGTACAACGACACGATGTCGATCCCGGCCTCGGAGTCCAGCCAGGCCATGGACCTGCTGAAGCAGGCGATGCCGGCCTCGGCCGGGGACACCGACCAGGTGGTCTGGCACACCAGCGGCGGCGCCAAGGTCACCGACGCCGACATCCAGAAGCGCATGACCGACGCGCTGAACCAGATCGCGACCTCGCCCGGCGTGGCCGGGGTCACCAGCCCCTACAGCGGGCCGCGCGGCGCGACGCAGATCAGCAAGGACCAGACCACCGCCTACGCGACGGTCAACTTCGCGCAAGAGGCGCACGACATCCCGAACGCGCAGATCACGCACGTCATCGACGTCGCGCAGGGCGCGCGGGCCGGCAACCTGCAGGTGGAGCTCGGCGGGCAGGCGATCAGCCAGGCCGACCGCAAGGTCGGCGGCGCCGCGGACCTGATCGGCGTGGTCGCCGCGCTGATCGTGCTGGGCCTGGTGTTCCGGGCCTTCGGCGCGGCCGTGATGCCGATCCTCACCGGCGTGGCCGGCGTCATCACCGGGATCATGGGCACCGGCCAGCTCTCGCACCTGTTCTCCATCAGCTCCACCGCCCCGACCCTGGCCACGCTGGTGGGTCTGGGCGTCGGCATCGACTACGCGCTGTTCATCGTCAACCGGCATCGCAAGGGCCTGATGTCCGGGCTGTCGGTCGAGGACTCGGTGGCCAAGGCGCTGAACACCTCCGGACGCGCGGTGATCTTCGCCGGCGGGACCGTGGTCATCGCACTGCTGGGCATGTTCGCGCTGGGCTTGAGCTTCCTGAACGGCATGGCGATCGGCGCGGCGGTGACCGTCTCGATGACGGTGCTGGCGGCGATCACCCTGCTGCCGGCGATGCTCGGGTTCCTGAAGCTGCGCGTGCTGAGCAAGAAGCAGCGCCGGGAGCTGGCCGCGCGGCAGGCCGGCGTCGGCGTGCTGGTCCCCTACCAGCACTCCTCGCGCCGCCGCGCCTCCGGCGTCCCCGGGCAGCCCGAGACCGTGTTCACCCGCTGGGCGGCCAAGGTCCAGGCCCGGCCGCTGGGCAAGGCCGTGCTGGCGATCGCCGTCATGGCGGTGGTCGCGGTGCCGTTCTTCTCCATCCGGCTGGGCAACTCCGACGCCGGCAACGACCCCAAGTCCACGACCACGCGCCAGGCCTACGACCTGCTGGCCGACGGCTTCGGCAAGGGCTTCAACGGCCCGCTGACGCTGGTCGCGCAGACGCCCGGGGCCGGGGACCAGCAGGCGCTGAGCAAGCTGGTGGACCGGATCAAGACCGTGCCGGACGTCGCCGCCGTCGCGGCCCGGCCCACGCAGCCCGGGCAGACGCTCGCCGTGGTGCAGGTGGTGCCGGTCAGCTCGCCGCAGGACAAGGCCACCACAGACCTGATCGACACCCTGCGGCACGACGTGATCCCGCCGGCCGAGGCCGGAACCACGCTGCACGTCATGGTCTCCGGGCCGACCGCGATCAGCAACGACTTCAGCCACACCCTGACCAGCAAGCTGCCGCTGTTCGTGGCGATCATCGTCGGGCTGGGCTGCGTGCTGATGATGCTGGCCTTCCGCAGCCTGCTCGTGCCGCTGATCGGCGTGGCGATGAACCTGCTGACCATGGGTGTGGCGTTCGGCTCACTGGTCGCGGTGTTCCAGTGGGGCTGGGGCTCGGAGGCGCTGGGCGCCGGCGGCGCGGGGCCGGTGGAGGCGTTCGTCCCGGTGATCGTGATCAGCATCTTGTTCGGGCTGTCGATGGACTACCAGGTGTTCCTGATCAGCCGGATGCACGAGGAGTGGTCGCACAGCAAAGACAACAGCAGGTCGGTCCGGGTCGGACACGGCGAGACCGGCCAGGTGATCGTGGCCGCGGGCATCATCATGACCTGCGTCTTCGGCGCCTTCCTGTTCAACGGCCAGCGGGTCATCGCGGAGTTCGGCATGGCACTGGCGGTGGCGATCCTGCTGGACGTGCTCATGCTGCGCCTGGTGCTGGTCCCGGCGCTGATGCACCGCTTCGGACGGGCCAACTGGTGGCTGCCGAAGTGGCTGGACAAGGTGCTGCCGCACATGTCGGTGGAGGGCGAGCCGGACCCGGTCGCGGGCAGCGGCCCGGCCGCGGACGGACCGCACGACGAGCCCGAGCTGGCTTACGCGAATCAGCGCATACAGTGAAACGGTGACTCTTGTGGACCGGATCAAGCAGTGGCTGCGTCCCGGCACGACCAGCCGGGACGTCGTGACCACCGTGCTGTACCTGGTCCTGCTGTCCCCGGCCATGTTCGTCTCGGCGCTGCACAAGCACGTCAGCGCCGAGGTGGCGGCCGCACTGCTGATCACAGTGGCCGTCCCGCTGCTGTTCCGCAGCCGGTGGCCGCTGGGCGCCGTGATCGGCACCTCCGCGGTGACGGTCGCGGCGATGCCGTTCGTGGGCGTGCCGAGCATCCCGCCGATCGCCTGCGCCATCGCGCTGTTCTCCTTCGCCAAGCGCTCCGACCGGCCCACCACGGTGAAGGTCGGGGCCGTGACGGCGGTCACGATCACCCTGCTGGCGCTGTTCCTGCGGCCCGGCATGGACGCGCTCGCTGAGAACCTCGGCTTCATCGCCTGGGTCGGGCTCGCGGTGGCGGTCGGCGACGCCGCGCGCAGCCGCCGGGAGCTGCTCGCCTCGGCGATGGAGCGGGCCGAGCACGCCGAGCGGACCAAGGAGGACGAGGCCCTGCGCCGCGTCACCGAGGAGCGGATGCGGATCGCCCGGGAGCTGCACGACGTGGTCGCGCACCACATCACGCTGGTCAACGCCCAGGCCGGGGTGGCGCACCACCTGATGAAGACCGATCCCTCGCACGCGTACGAGGCGCTGGAGCGGATCCGGGACACGTCGCGCTCGGCCCTGGACGAGCTGCGCGCGACGGTCGGCCTGCTGCGCGCCGGCGACGAGTCCGCGGCCCCGCGCGAACCCGCGCCGGGCCTGGGGGATCTGGACGCGCTGGTCGAGTCGTTCCACCACGCCGGGCTGAACGTGGTGATGGCCGGTCCGGGCGCGGACGCCGGCCGGCCGCTGCCGGCGCTGACCGGGCTGACGGCGTACCGGATCGTGCAGGAGGCGTTGACGAACACGCACAAGCACGCCGGGAGGTCGGCGCTGGCGCGGGTGCGGATCGAGGTCGCCGCGGACGCGGTACGGATCCGCGTGGACGACGACGGCGGCCGGGGCCCGGCGCGGTCGGGGATGGGAACCGGGCACGGGATGATCGGGATGCAGGAGCGGGTGAAGGCGGCGGGCGGCACGTTCGCGGCGGGGCCGCGGTCCGGCGGCGGGTTCCGGGTCGAGGCGGAGCTGCCGCTGGCGGTTCGGGTCGGTGCCGGTGCTGGCACCGGCGTGAGCGCCCGAGCTGACACCGGAGCTCCCACCGGAGTTAAACACGGGGCCGAAAACCCTTCCGCGGCCTACGAAAAGGCTGCGGAGGCCCTCGCGTGAGCACCCCGATCCGGATCCTGCTGGCCGACGACCAGGCACTGCTGCGCGGCACCTTCCGCCTGCTGCTGGACTCCACTCCGGACTTCGAGGTGGTGGCCGAGGCCGGGGACGGCGCGGCGGCCGCGAAACTGGCCCGCGAACTGCGCCCGGACCTGGTGCTGATGGACATCCGGATGCCGGTCCTGGACGGACTGGAGGCCACCCGCCTGATCGCGGCCGACCCGGACCTGGCCGGCGTCAAGGTACTGATTCTCACCACGTTCGAGCAGGACGAGTACGTCGCCGAGGCACTGCGTGCCGGAGCCGGGGGATTCCTGGGCAAGGGCGTGGACCCCGAGGAGCTGCTCCGGGCGATCCGGATCGTCGCCGGCGGGGAGTCGCTGCTCTCCCCCGCCGCCACCCGCACGCTGATCGCCCGCTTCCTGGCTCAGCCCTCTGCTTCCGACGTGCCGACCATCACCGCTCCCCTGGACGCGCTCACCGCGCGCGAGCTGGAGGTGGTCACGCTGGTCGCCGCCGGGTTGTCGAACGAGGAGATCGCCTCGCAGTTGTTCGTCACGCCGCTGACGGCCAAGACCCATGTCAACCGGGCGATGACGAAGCTCGGGGCGCGGGATCGGGCGCAGGTTGTGGTGATCGCTTACGAGTCGGGGCTGGTGCGGCCCGGCGCCGGTTCCTCATAGCGCCCCGCGCCGCTGCATAGCAGTGAACGCGAACCACCCCGGGATCACCGGCAGCCACCACGTCAGCAGCCGGAACACGATCACCGAGGTGGCGGCCACGGCCGACGGCACCCCGGCCGCGGTCAGGCCGGCGGTGAGCACCGCCTCGACGCCGCCGACGCCGCCGGGCGTCGGCACCAGCGAGCCCACCGCCTTGGCCAGCAGGTAGGCCACTCCCATCGCGGCCAGGTTCACGTCGCTGCCGCTCACCGCGTTCACCGACGCCCACAGGCACACGCTGGCCGCCATCGGCAGCCCGAGCGCGCCGCCGAAGGCCTGGGCCAGCTTGCGGGGCGTGCGCGCGACCTGCAGGAACTCCGGGCCGATGTCCGTGACCAGCGGCTTGACCCGGCTCACCACCAGGGTGCGCAGTCTCGGGATCGCCGCGATCAGCAGGGCGATCACCGCCAGCGCGATGATCACGCCGGTCACCGTCGCCGACGGCGTGATCGCCGACAGGCCGCCGGACTGCTTGCGGTGGTTCCCGGCGAAGGCGCTGAACACCAGCAACAGCAGCAGGTAGCAGGCGAAGCCGATGACCTGCGAGACGCCCACGGCCGTCACCGCGCGCGCCACCGGGATGCCGGTGCGCTGCAGGAAGCGGGTGTTGACGGCCAGGCCGCCGACGGACGCCGGGGCGACCAGGCCGGCGAAGGCGGCGGCGACCTGGGCCAGGACGGTCGTGCCGACCGGGACGCGTTCCTTGACGCAGCCCAGGAGGTTGAACGCGGCGGCGACGTAGGTGGCCGCCGAGGCCACGGCCGCGCCGACGACCCAGCCCCAGGCCTGCCAGGTGTTCAGCTCCGGCACCTGGAAGCCGGTGAGCTGGGTGGCCAGCAGGTAGAAGGCGATGGTGCCGCCGACGATGCTCAGGACGGTGCGGGGCCGGACCCGCTCCAGGCTGACCGGCTGGACGTCGGCCTCGGGATGCAGGGCGATGATGCGGTCGCGGATGGAGCCGACGATGTCCGCGCGGTCGCCGGCGGCGCGGTGGCGGCGCAGGGCCTTGGCGGTGCCCTCCGAGAACAGGATCGGCTGCATCAGCGGGAGCAGGGAGGCGACGGTGGCGGCGCCGAGGGCGTCGACGGCCTCCTCGGTGGCGCGGGCGGGACCGACGCGCAGGGCGAGGGAGACGAGGAGTTCGGCGCCGTCCAGCCGGCACAGGAGGTCTTCGGCGGTGATCTCGCCGTAGCCGACGTCGGTGAGCCACAGCCGGCCGGAGGGGTCCAGGCGGAGGTGGTCGGTGGTGAGCTCGCGGTGCGCGAGCTGGCGGCAGCGCAGGTGCTGCCACAGGGCCCAGATACCGCTGTGCAGGCCGGGGGTCCAGGCGCGGTCGGGGAGGTCGGCGACGCGCGGGGCGTCGAGGTGGTCGTAGGCGAGCAGGGCGGTGTCCTGGTCGACCTGGCGCGCGGTGCGCAGGCGCGGGGTGCGGATGCCGGCGGCCTCGACCGCCATGGACATCAGGACCTCGCTTTCGACGGTGCGGCGCAGGGAGAAGAAGCTGCGGCGGCGGACCGGGCCGCGCAGGCGGATCCACTGCCAGAGGCGGGAGGTGAGGTAGGCGGCGCGCTGGCTCTGGTCGAGGACGGCGAGGTCGAGGGCTTGGCGACGGCCGTCACCCGCGACGGTGACGAGGAAGCGGCGCGCGCCGTCGACACCGGGTTCCAGGACGCGGACCGAGCCGGGATGTGCGCGGAACCCGACGTGGTCGAGCTCGGCGAGGATGCGGCCGATGCCGGGGCGGGTGTCGAGGACGCCGCGTACCGAGAGCCAGGCCCGCCCGACGATCCGGCCGAGCAGCGCCGAGAGCAGCACGCCGGTGACGGAGTCCTGGCCGAGCAGCACCACCGCCAACCCGCTGAGCGCGGCGGCGCTGAGGAACAGGCTGCGGTACTGACTGCGGCTGAACCCGAGGATGGTGACCGCGGCGACCCCGACCGCGAGCTGGACCTGCATCGGCGTCGTGCCGCCGATGGCCTGCGCGACGTCGGAGTCCTGGTAGTGCGAGGTGGCGATGTTGACGCCGAACGCGGCGAGGTAGGCGAGCGTCGAGGCGCCGACGGCATCGACGACCTGCACGGTCTCCCGCTTGACCAGCCGCTCGACGGCGACGGCGACCGGTACGGCGATCACGGAGAGGAAGGACAGGACCTGCACGACGTAGAGCAGGAAGCGGGGGAAGGCGGCCGCCCGGTGGATGATCTCCTGCCGCAGGTCACACCCGGCACGGTGGCTGACGATCCCGGCCGCGGCCAGGAGCACGGCCAGGGCGACCGCGCCGACGAGACGGAGGCGGTCGGCCGGGAGACGGACTCGGCGGTGGGGGTCGGGGGGACGGTCGGCGGGGTGGGGTGGGTCGGCGGGCGGCGGGGGTGGGGGCGGAGGTGGAGGAGTGGTGTCGGCGGGGGTGGGCGTGGAGGCGGAGGCGGGGGCGGTCGGCAGATGCGCGCCGGAGCAGCGGGGCGGGATGGGGATTTTGTGCTCGGCTGACCCGCGGGTCCTTGCATCAGCACCGGCGAAATCGCCGCGGTGGTCGATTGAGGCGCGGGCGCCGGCCAACTCGCTCCGGCAATCAGCCTCGGCGCCGGCGCCAGCCGAATCGCTCCGGTGGTCGGCCGGCGCGCTCGCACCCGCCCTCGTACCCGCGCTCGTAGTCGCACTCGTAGTTGCACTCGCACCCGCCCTCGTAGTCGCCCTCGCACTCGTGCTCGCAGTCGCGCTCGTGCTCGCACCCGAACCCGCCCCCTCCGATTCGGCCGCACCGGCCCGCGAATCAGCCTTCAACGCCGGCTCGCTCCAGCGCGCCCGCCGTGCGCCGGCGTCGGCGTCGGCGTCGCCGGAGGCGCGTACCGGCGAGCAGGGCCGCGATCGTTGCGGTGGCGGCTCCGGCGGTCACGAGGGTGCCGCGTTCCCTGTCGGACACGGTTTGCGGTCGGAGGGCGCCGCGGCCGGTCGCGCAGGACTGGGGGCCGGTGTCTTCGCGGGCGCAGACCGTTGTCAGCGGCTGGCGGTGGCCGTGGTGCTCGGGGCCGGCCTGGGTCACGTGGTCCAGGGGGCGGGCGGCGAGGTGGTGGCCCGCGGCGCCGGTGGTGGCGATGCGGGCGGTGCCGTGGGCGGGGATGGTGAGGGTCCGGCTCAGGTGGCGGCCGGTGCGGTGCGGGGCCGGGGTGGCGGCGACGTAGTCCAGGCCCGGGGGGAGTTGCTGGGTGATCACCGCGTCGGTGACCGTCTGGTCGGTGGTGTTGCGCACCTCGATGGCGTAGGACACGTCCTGGGCGCCGCTGGCCTGGACGGCCACCGACAGCGGGGCGGGGTGGCCGCCGGCGGGCGCGGACAGCGGCGCGAGCAGGATGGCTGCCGCCGCCAGCCCGATCATCAGGCCTCCGAGGTGTCTGTCCGTACCCGCTTGCCGAACCCTCAGCAGTCGAACACCGCGCGTGGCGTGCCGCACCCGGGGCTACGCCGCCGGGGAGCGCCGCCACCCGTTCGGCCCAGCGCCGCCTCCCCGCCGCGTGAGCTGGCTCTGCGGACAATGGGCTCATGTGGCACGACTTGTTCGACACCGGCATCTCCTACGGCGACAAGACCCTGCGCACGATCATCGTCTACGCCACGATCGTGATCCTGCTGCGGCTGGCCGGGAAGCGGGAGCTGGCGCAGCTCAACACGCTGGACCTGTCGGTGGTGCTGCTGCTGTCGAACGTGGTGCAGAACGCGGTGATCGGGCCCGACAACTCGCTGATCGGCGGGATCTACGGCGCGACGGTGCTGATCACGGTGAACGCGCTGTTCGTGCGGCTTCAGGCGTACCTGAGCGACCGCACGCCGCGGCTGGAACGGGTGTTGGAAGGGACGCCCAGCGTGCTGATCCGGGACGGCAAGCTGCAGATCAGGACGCTGCGGCGGCTGGCGCTGCGGCCGGCGGACGTGATCGCGTCGTCGCGGAAGCAGGGTGCCGAGCACGTGAGCGATGTGCGGGAGATGGTGATCGCGCCGGGCGGGGGGATGCTGATCGAGCTCAAGGAGAGCGAGGAGGGGGCGGACCGGGGCGACGTGGAGAACATCAGAGCGGATCTGGCCAGGATCCAGGAGCGGCTGGACATGTTGCTGCTGCGGAATGGATAGGCGGAGCAGCCAATAGATGTGGCAGGCGGCCCCACCGACCATCGGCTGAATCATCCGATCGGGGCACCGTGCCCCCGGTGCGGGCGTGTCACGGCGTCCGGGCCGCGCGCGTCCGGAAATCATGGTGCCCACTTCGGGCGCGACGGCGCGCCCCGGTCGGCGACGGGAGTTCCTGATGCATGCCGTGCTCGCCTCGGTGGTGGCCCTGCACGGCGGCGGGTCGTGGTGGAACCGGCCCATGGTGTGGGCCTCGTTGGCGGCCATCGCCGCCGGGGGGTTGCTGGCCTTCCGGCGTTCGCAGAAGCGCGCGGAGCGGGAGGCCGCCGCCGACGGGGAGGAGGCCGCCGCCGTGCTGCGCGCCGAGGAGCGGGACCGGATCGACGAGGCCATGAACCGGCTCGGGCGGGACTGGCAGCCGGGGAACCCGGCCGATCCCGGGACGTATCCGGAGCCTTAGGCGGGCGGCGGGTTTCATCACACCTACGGCGCAGCCCGGCGCGCTCGGCGCGGTGCCGCGTGATCACCTCGCAGCATGACCGCCACCACCTCGGAGAAGAAGAGCTCGGCGCGTGCCAAGAACGGCCGCGCTAAGAACAACGTCGCCAAGAACGGTATGGCCAAGAACGGCAGCCCGAAGAACGGCGCTCCGCGCAAGCGCGTGCCCTCCACCATCACGTCGGCCGGCGTCTCCCTCTCCAAGATCAAGGAGTGGTCGGCGCTGAGCCCCTTCGAGCTCAAGGGCGAGCTGATCGCCCTGGCCGCCGACACCCACAAGAAGTCCGCGGCGCAGCTGCTCAACACCGGGCGGGGCAACCCCAACTGGATCGCCACCGGTCCGCGCGAGGCCTACCTGGCGCTGGGTGCCTTCGCGCTGCAGGAGTCCCGGCGGGTGTGGACCATGGACAACCTCGGGGGGATGCCGGAGGCGGCCGGCAGCGCCGTGCGCTTCGACCGCTTCTGCCTGGCCAATCCGGGGATGGCCGGCGTCCGGCTGCTGCGGGACATGGTCGACTACGGCGTCACCAGGCTGAAGTTCGACGCCGACGCGTGGATCGGCGAGCTCACCGACGCCTGGATCGGCGACCACTACCCCGATCCGCCGCGCGTCCTGGGCCACTGCCAGGAAGTGGTGCGCGCCTACCTGGCCAAGGAGATGTACGGCGGCAAGACGCCGGGCCGGGTCGACGTCTTCCCGACCGAGGGCGGCACGGCGGCCATGTGCTACCTGTTCGACACGCTGGTCACCAACGGCATCCTGCACAAGGGCGACACCATCGCCCTGATGACGCCGATCTTCACCCCGTACATCGAGATCCCGGAGCTGGAGCGCTACTCCTTCGACGTGGTCCAGGTGAAGGCGGACATGATGACCGAGGAGGGCGTCCACATGTGGCGCTATCCCGACTCCGAGATCGACCGGCTGGCCGACCCGAAGGTCAAGGCCCTGATGCTGGTGAACCCCTCGAACCCGCCGTCGATGGCGTTGTCCGACCGGGTGCGCGACCGCATCGCGGACATCGTGCGGACCAGGAACCCGAACCTGGCGATCATCACCGACGACGTCTACGGCACCTTCGTCCCCGGCTTCCGCTCGCTGGCCGCCACCTGCCCGCGCAACACGGCGCTGGTCTACTCGTGGTCCAAGCACTACGGCGCGACCGCCCACCGGCTCGGGGTGATCGCGCTGGCCGAGGACAACGTCTTCGACAAGATGCTCGCCAAGCTGCCGAAGGCGAAGAAGGAGGAGCTGGCCGAGCGCTACCGCACGCTGGCGCCGCGGCCGGGCAAGATCAAGTTCATCGACCGGCTGGTCGCCGACAGCCGCTCGGTCGCGCTGAACCACACCGCCGGCCTGTCCACCGGGCAGCAGACGATGATGATGCTGTTCTCCCTGTTCGACCTGCTGCCCGAGGGCCAGGAGTACAAGGAGCTGCTGCGCACGATCGTGCACCGCCGCCTGGACCTGCTGATGGAGGGCATCGGCGTCCACCACATCAGCGACGACCCGAGGCGCGCCTGCTACTACGTCGAGCTCGACATCCTCGCCGAGGCCGAGGCCTTCGAGAGCAAGGAGTTCGCCGAGTACCTGGAGCAGAACTACGAGCCCACCGATGTGGAGTTCCGGCTGGCGCACCAGTCCTCGGTGGTGTTGCTGAACGGCGGCGGGTTCGACGGGCCCGGGTGGTCGGTGCGGGTGTCGCTGGCGAACCTGGACGACCTGGACTACCTGAAGATCGGGCATCATCTGCACTCGATCATGGGCGAGTACAAGGACGAGTGGCTGAAGACGAAGAAGTGAGCTGAGAGAGTACGCGGCGGCGGACATCGGCACGTCACACCCGGCCGGCGGCGAAGGCGAAGATCCTTTGCCGCCGGCCGGTGGCTATCCTGCTGAACCATGACGACCGAACCCAGCGAATACGTCAAGCACCTCCCCATCGGCGAGGACATCCCCTTCGACGCCGACGGCATCCCGGGCTGGGAGATCTTCCCCTTCGAGGGCGACCTGCGGGTGAAGAAGCTCCAGCCGCCGGTGCTGCCCGAGCCCCCGCGCAACGGCGCGCCGGGCGGCACTCCGTGCAAGCCGTGTGCCGCGCCGGACTCCGACTACATCTGGACCGACGAGCACTGGCGGCTGCGGACGTTCCCCGAGGCGTCGATCCCGGCGCTGCTGATGCTGGAGCCGCGGGTGCACTGCGATCTGGCGGACCTGCCCGCCGAGCGCGCCGCCGAGTTGGGGGCGCTGTTCCAGCGTGTCGAGCGGGTGATCGTGGGTCTGGGCGGGATAGCGCGGGTGCACGTGGCGCGCTTCGGCGACGGCGGGGACCATCTGCACTGGTGGTTCTCGGCACGGCCGGAGGGCATGCTGCAGATGCGCGGCTCGTGTCTGCTGATCTGGGAGGACGTGCTGCCGAAGGTCGAGGCCGAGCGGTGGGCCGAGACGAACCGGAAGATCGCCGCGGCGATGGCGGCCGACGGCGGAACGGCGCATGTCTGAGCACGCCGGGCCGAAACCCGATGGGCCCGATCCCGGCTTGTGCGCGGTGTGCATCCACGTTCACCGGAACGAGACCCGCAAGGGCACCGTCTACTGGCGCTGCACCCGCGCCGCCGACGACCCGCGTTTCCCGAGGTATCCGCGGCTGCCGGTGCTCAGCTGTCCGGGTTTCGAGCCGAAGGCACCGGAGGCGTCGGCACAGCCGGAGCAGCAGTAGCCGGAGCAGTATTGGTCGGAGCAGCATTGGTCGGAACAGCATTGGTCGGAACAGCAGCGGCCGAAACGGAACCCAAGCTGGAAGCGCGCACCACCAGCTCCGGCTGGAACACCAGCTCCCGGTGCACATGCTCCCCCGCCGCCGCCCCGCTCTCCTCCACCAAGAGCTCGGCGGCGGCCTGCCCGACCCGCGTCGCGGGCCGCCGGATCGACGACAGCGGCACGACCGCCGCCGCCGCGACCTCCGCGTCGTCGTACCCGACGATGGCCACGTCCCCCGGCACCGTCACCCCGGCGGCGAACAGCCCCTGCAGCACCCCCAAGGCGATCAGGTCGTTGCCGCAGAACACCCCCGTCGGCCGCTCCCCCAGCCCGAGCATCCGTGCCGCGGCGTCGCGGCCCGCGGCCACGTCGGCCCGCGCGCCCGGCAGCAGCACCAGCTCCACGCCGCGGTCTGCGGCCCCGGCGGCTTCAGCGGCTTCAGCGGCCTCGGCCACCGCCAGTCGCGCGCCTTCCAGCCGGTCACGGTACTGCGGCAGCTCCAGGGGCCCCGGGACGTAGGCGATCCGCCGGTGTCCGGCCGCGATCAGGTGCGCCACCGCCATCGCGCCGCCGGCGACGTCGTCCACCAGCACCCGGCATCCGGTTCCGCCCGGTATGTCGCGATCCACCAGCACGTACGGGATCCGCGCGCGGCCGAACTCCGCCAGCGTCGCGCCGCTGACGTCCGCCGGGGTCACGAGCACGCCGCGGACGCGCTGCTGTGCGAGCATCACCAGGTGCGTGGCCTCGGTGGCGGCGCTGGAGGCACTGTCCATCACCAGGACGCCGAGGTCCGCGGCGCGGGCGGCCTGTTCGGCGCCGCGCAGCACGCCGACGAAGAACGGGTCGGCCAGGTCCAGCGCGAGCAGCGCGAGCACCTGGCTGCTGCCGGCGCGCAGCAGGCGCGCGCTCTCGCTGCGCACGAATCCCAGCTCGGCGATCGCCGCCTGCACCCGCGCCCGGGTGCCCGGGGACACCGCGTCGGGACGGTTCAGCACGTTCGACACCGTGCCGACCGACACCCCGGCCAGTTGGGCCACATCTCGCATGCCCGCGCTCTTCGTCACGCACGCCCCTTGTATCCCGATCCGCCCGGTGCCGTGCCGAGGAGGCTAAACGGCTGCGCTCACCGCAGTCAACATCCTGTTTCGGGCACGGCCCGGGGCGGTCTAGACCGCCTGCGGTTTGTGTGGCACAGTCGGAACCGGGGCGGCCACAGGTCTAGACAGGCCGCCAGGGGACGCCAGCCCCTTTGGAACGTTTCAAGGACCGGCGGCGGTATCCGCTGCGCCGTACCGTATACCTTCCGCATCTTTACCGTTGCACTTCAAGGTCAACCCTTGACGTCGCATTATCCGGGTTCTAAGTTCCACGCAACGCGGAATTGAAACGTTCCACCCGGATGCGGAGAGGCGACACCCACCATGACCGACGAGGCGCTGGTCCTCGGACTCGACGTCGGCGGTACGTCGACGCGGGTTCTGGCGGTCACGCCGCAGGGCGTCAGGCGGGGCGCCGGACGCGCTTCCGGGGGCAACCCGACGGGCCTGGGCCCGGAGCGGGCCGCGGCCGCCCTGGCCGAGGCGGTGCGGCAGGCGCTGACCGGCCTGGACCCGGCCGCGGTGCGGCACGTCGTGCTCGGCCTGGCCGGCGGCGGGGCCCTGCCCTCCGGCGAGGACCTGCCCGGGGGTCAGGCGTTCACACAGGTCTGGGCCCGCATGGGGATCGACTGCCCGGTCGAGTACGAGCCGGACGCGCTGATCGCGTTCGCGGCCGGCACCGCCGCGGCGGAGGGCTCGCTGCTGCTGTCCGGCACCGGCGCGGTCGCGATCGCCGTGAAGGACCGGGCGATGGCGGCGCGGGCCGACGGCCACGGCTGGCTGCTGGGCGACCGCGGCTCCGGTTTCTGGCTGGGGCGGCAGGCGGTGCTCGCGGCGATGGCCGAGTTGGACGGCGAGGGCCCGGCGACCGTGCTCACCGGTCTCGTGATCGAATCGTTGCGGTTGCGCGCGACGGCGCCGGGTACCGATTCAGCGTCCGGCGCGGACGAGCCGCGCCTGACCGCCCGCGACCTGGTGGCCGCGGTGATGTCCGAACCCCCGACCGCGCTGGCCCGCCTGGCTCCGCTGCTGTCCACCGCATGCCAGGCCGCGGACCCGGTCGCCGAAGCGATCGCCGACCGCGCCGTCGAGCACCTGGCGCAGACCCTGTCCACCGTCCGCAGTTCCGGCGCGGCCAGCCCGATCGTGCTGGCCGGAAGCATCCTGACCAATCCGACACCGGTTGCCGAGCGCGTGCGGCGGATGCTGCGCGAGCGCTGGCCGGACGCCCCGGTGAGCGAGGCGCTGGACGGCGCGGCGGCCGCCGCCTGGCTCGCTCTGGCCCGCGTCGGACCGGTGCCGCCACCGGAGGTCCGTGAGCGATTGTTTTCGATACCTACCGCCAGCTGACAAAATCTCATACCCTACCGAGCAACTCGAGCAAAGAAGTCCCACCAGACAGCACAGCGCACCCCCGTACGGCCGAGCACTCGCATCACCTGAGCACACCGCACGAGCGCACCTCCCTCACCAGCCGGAACCCCCCGGCGCACCGCTTCTCGTCGATCAGGAGAACCACAGTGTCAGAACACGGTCTGCCCGCCGACGTCTCCCGCCGGCAGATGTTGGTCCGCTCGGCCGCGATCGCGGCCATGGTCGGCCCCGGCTCGGCCCTGGCGGCCGGGTGCGCGGCCGGCAGCGGCAGCAGCAAGAGCAGCAGCAACTCCTCGACCGCCGCGAACTCCTCGGACCCGAAGAACCCGTTCGGCGTGAAGGCCTCGAGCCCGCTGGACGTCTACATCTTCAAGGGCGGCTACGGCGACGACTACGCCAAGGCCTTCGAGTCGCTGTACACCAAGAGCTTCCCCGGCGCCGCGGTCTCGCACCACAGCGGCCAGAACCTCACCGGCGACCTGCAGCCGCGCTTCAACGCCGGCAGCCCGCCGGACGTCATCGACGACTCCGGCGCCCAGCAGCTGAAGCTGGACGTGCTGAACTCCAGCGGCCAGCTGACCAACCTGGACCAGCTGCTGAACGCGCCCTCGATCGACGACCCGAGCAAGAAGGTCCGCGACACCCTGCTGGCCGGCACCATCGAGACCGGCCAGCTCGGCCAGAGCATGTTCTCGCTGAACTACGCGTTCACCGTGTTCGGCCTGTGGTACTCCGCCTCGACGTTCAAGAAGAACAACTGGCAGATCCCCACCACGTGGGCCGACTTCATGACGCTGTGCGCGACCATAAAGGCCAGCGGCATGGCCCCGTTCGCGCACCAGGGCAAGTACCCGTACTACATGATGGTTCCGCTGATGGACCTGGTCGCCAAGAACGGCGGCCCGGACGTGCAGACGGCCATCGACAACCTGGAGCCCAACGCCTGGAAGGCCGACGCGGTCGTGAACAGCGTCAACGCCATCTACGAGCTGGTGGACAAGGGCTACATGCTCCCGGGCACCGAGGGCCTGACCCACATCCAGTCCCAGACGCTGTGGAACCAGGGCAAGGCCGCGGTCATCCCCTGCGGCTCGTGGCTGGAGAACGAGCAGATGGCCGCCACCCCGGCCGGCTTCGACATGGCCGTGTTCGCCATGCCCTCGCTGGACGGCGACAAGATGGCGCAGACCGCGATCCGGGCCGGCGCCGGCGAGCCGTTCATCGTGCCGAGCAAGGCCAAGAACCAGGCCGGCGGCCTGGAGTTCCTGCGCATCATGTGCTCCAAGGCCGGCGGCGCCTCGTTCGCCCAGAACGCGAACTCGCTGTCGGTGGTGAAGGACTCCATCACCCCGGACATCGAGGCCAAGCTCAAGCCGGGCACCAAGTCCAGCAACGACCTGTACCAGGCGGCCAACGGCCAGATCATCTCGTGGTACTACCTCAACTGGTACTCCCAGATGGAGAAGGACCTCGAGGACGCGATGGGCCAGCTGATGGCCAACAAGATCAAGCCGGCCGACTTCATCAGCCGCGCGCAGACCGCGGCCGACAAGTGCGCCGCCGACTCCTCGGTGCAGAAGTTCAAGCGGCCCACCAGCACCAGCTGAGGCGTCCCGCTTCCCCACCGTGGACGCCGCGCCGGCACCGGCCCGGCGTCCGCGGCCCCACCCGTCCCACCCCTCCCCGACCCTCCCGGGAGCTCGCGCCATGCGGCTGCGCAAGAAGACCAGAGAGCGGCTGTTCATCGCCTCGTTCCTCGCGGGGCCGCTCGCGGTCTATTTGATCTTCGTCATCTGGCCCTACGTGGAGACCTTCGGCTACTCCCTCACCGAGTGGAGCGGCGTCGCGCCGCCTAGCAAGGTGGTGGGGCTGAAGAACTACGTGGACCTGTTCCACGACTCGATCTTCCTCAAGGCCCTCACCCACAACATGATCATCCTGATCGTGTTCCCCACCGTCACCATCATCCTGGCGATGTTCTTCGCCTTCATGCTGAACGTGGGCGGACGCAAGGGCGGGATCGGCGGCGTGCGGGGGATCCGGGGCTCGGCCTTCTTCCGGATCGTCTTCTTCTTCCCGCAGGTCCTCTCGGTCGCGATCATCGTGATCCTGTTCCAGGCCGCCTACGAGTCCAACAGCGTCGGCCTGTTCAACGCCGTGGTCATCAAGCTCGGGCTGACCGACGCGAACCACCCCTGGGAGTTCCTGAACTCCCCCACGTTCGTGCTCTGGTGCATCATGTTCATCCTGGTGTGGCAGTGGGTCGGCTTCTACCTGGTGCTGTTCTCCGCGGCCATGCAGCAGATCCCGCGCGACTACTACGAGGCGGCCCTGCTCGACGGCGCCGGCCGGACCCAGACCTACTTCAAGGTCACGATGCCGCTGCTGTGGGACTCGGTCCAGACCGCCTGGGTGTACCTGGCGGTGGCCGCGATGGACGCCTTCGCCCTGGTCGCCACCCTGACCCCGGGCTCCAGCTTCGGCGGCGGCCCCGACGAGCACGGCGAGGTCCTGGCGACCTACCTGATGCGCAACTTCCAGGTGCTGGGCAAGGCCGGCTACGCGTGCGCGATGGGCGTCGTCATCTTCTTCATCACCCTGATCCTTTCGCTCGTCGTCATGCGCGCCACGCGCCGCGAGCGCCTCGAGTACTGAGCGCGGAGGACAAGACGACATGGCAGCCGATATGACGCAGACCCCTCCCGCGGCGCCCCCCGCAACGGCGGGCAAAGCAGGAGGCAAACCCGGCGGCGGCGAACGCTCCCGCCGCTTCGGCGAATCCGGCGCGACCCTGAACGTGTTCGGCACCGGCTTCATGGGAGTCTGGGCGATCATGGTCCTGGGCCCGGTCCTGTGGGTGGTCCTCGGCGCGTTCAAGAACAGCAGCGAGCTCAACGGCAGCGCCTGGTCCTGGCCGCACCACTGGTCCTTCGACGCCTTCTCCCGCGCCTGGCACACCGGCATCAGCACGTACCTGAAGGACACGGTCATCGTCCTGGTGTTCTCGGTGTCCCTGACGATGCTGTTCGGGGCGATGGCGGCCTACGTCCTGGCCCGCTTCGAGTTCCGGGGCAACAGGTTCATCTACTACCTGTTCGTCAGCGGCGTGATGCTGCCGGTGTACCTGGCCCTGGTTCCGTTGTTCTTCCAGGTGAGCAAGCTGCACATGCTGAACACGTACCAGGGCCTGATCCTGGTGTACGTCGCGTTCTCGATGCCGTTCACCGTGTTCTTCCTGCACTCGTTCTTCCGGACACTCCCGTCGGCGGTGTACGAGGCGGCCCTGATCGACGGCGCCTCCCACACCCGGGCCTTCTTCCAGGTGATGCTGCCCATGGCCAAGCCCGGCCTGATCAGCGTGGGCATCTTCAACATCCTGGGCCAGTGGAACCAGTACCTGCTGCCGGTGGTGCTGATGCAGTCCCAGCACGGCGAGGCGCCGCACTACATGCTGTCGCAGGGCCTGGTGTCACTGATGGTGGCGCAGGGGTACAGCGGCGACTTCCCGGCGCTGTTCGCCGGGATGACGATCGCGATGCTGCCGGTGATGGCGGTGTACCTGTCGTTCCAGCGGCAGGTGCAGGCGGGCCTGACGGCGGGCACGCTGAAGTAGGCATGGCGGGTGCCGGTGCCGGTGCCGGGTGCCGGTGCCGGTGCCGGGGGGCGGTGCCGGTGCCGGGGGGCGGTGCCGGTGCCGGGGGGCGGTGCCGGTGCCGGGGGGCGGTGCCGGTGCCGGGGGGCGGTGCCGGTGCCGGTGCGGCTGGATGGTGGGTTTAGAAGCTTTTTACGGCTTCGCGCATGGTTTACGGGATTCGTTGGTGGCGCAGTTCGGTGGTGTGCCAGGCGACGCACTGGCGGCCGGCGGTCGTGGCTGAACACGACCGCGCACCGGTCCGAGTCACTGCGCACGCGTTGGGTTGGCGGCTGGCGGCCGCGTTTGGTGGGCACCTGAAGTCAAAGGCAGGGGCCTCCGGCCGGGGCCTCTGCTCGGAGGGATCACAAGACCCCGCGTGGGTGGCGGTCCGAATGTTGGTCGCCACTGTCTCGGTTCCCTCGTCGCTGTCGTCGCCGTAAACGGAACCATCCCGGCCTGGCGGTATCAAGTCGGATCGCTGTTGCTGTGGCCGGTTTTCGTCCGACTTGACACCGCCAGTCCGGAATGGTTGGCAGAGCCCGCCGACAGCGACGAGGGAACCGAAACAACCCCGCCTGTTGGTGGAAGACGGATCCATGTGTCACACGCGAGTCGGCTATCGAGGGCCGACCTGCGTGTGACACATGGATCCGTATCCCATGCAGGGGGTTGTCCCGGATTCCCCGTCGCGTCGGCGGGCGTAGCCAAGCTGACCGGGCCGGTGGTGTCAAGCCGCTGATACCAGACCACAGCAGCAGCGATCCGGCTTTACACCACCGGACCGGTCTGCTTCCGTCAGGCGCCGATGCGACGGGGAATCCGGGACAGAGGCGACCACAAGCAGCGACCGCCGCTCGACAGCGCAACCCTCCATCCCCGGAGCGAGTAGGGATGGCGCGTTGCCGCGCCGTTGGGTCGGCGCGAAAATGTGCCTGCACGGTGCTGCCCGCATCGAGCACGTGTGG